>JAAUSC010000142.1 GCA_012031965.1 Scytonema sp. RU_4_4 | reverse complement strand
CATGCGGTACATTTTTCAACCTCACCCCCAACCCCTCTCCTTAGCAAGGAGAGGGGAGCGTTTGCGTCAGCAAATGCGGGGTGAGGTGACGACTGTATTGCACCGAAGTGAGAACCGCTATAAAACTCAATGGATGGCAAATCTCCAATTTTATGGAAAAATGCATTATCAAAGAGAGTTCAAATAACAGAAGGAATCTTTTTGAATAGAGACAGGTTTTATGAGAGAAATTATTCAGGAAAAATTAGAGGTAAAATCTGAACATCTCTACGAAATGCTGCAAAGCATTAAGCAGCGTCCTGGTATGTATTTAGGGAAAAGTTCAATCACCCGTTTGAGGTCCTTTTTAGATGGCTACACAGCAGCAAGGCAAGACCTTGGTTTATCTTTAACAGAACAAGAACGTCAATTTGAGAAATTTCAAGAGTGGATACAGGAAAGATTTGAGATGAAATCATCTCACGGATGGGATAGCATTATTCTTTTCTTTTCTGCTGATGTAAAAAGATGCTTTGAATAACTTTTTTGAATTGTTTGAAAGATTTTGCAATGGTGAGAAGGCTGCAAGGGGTTAAGTTCTGCTCTCACTATTGCTGGCTGAGGTGAACACTGTGGAAGAGTTATATCAAGTCCGGATGATGAGTTGTCATTGCGAGCGTAATGAAATGAAGCGAAGCAATCTCAGAACCTTGCGATTGCTACCCTTCGGGAAGCCGCTAGCCCCTAAGGGGGCGCTGCGCAAACGCGTCTACACTTCGCTTCGCTCCGTACCCTTCGGGAACGCCAAGGGCGAACGCAATGACGAATTATAAGTAATTGAGCGGACATGATATTACAGCACATTTATCAACATAAAACCGAGAACTCTGTTGAGCTTAAGCTCAACCCAGCAATTTGACAAACAGTGCTTGAAATGAACAGTATAACCAAGAACGGCTAAAGGATTTGACGCTACCGCTGAAGCTCACGGATACGCTTGAGTGCATCTTGGTAATAATCGTTGTTTCCTTGTTGCTGATAAAGCTCTGCTGCTTTTTGATAATCTTCTATCGCTGCTTTATTATCCCCTAAGTTATAGCGGGCAAGACCACGGTTATAGTAGGCAGTAGCAAAGTTGGGATTGAGGCGAATTGCCTGGTTGTAATCTTCTATCGCTGCTTTATTATCCCCTGAGCTATAGTGGTCATTACCACGGTTATAGTAGGCGTTAGCATCGTTGGGATTGAGATGAGCCGTGAAAATCAAAAAAACTGCCAAGACGCCAAGGACGCCAAAGACGCCTGGGACGCCAAGGAAATACTGCTTGTACCGTTGCAACTTGTTCGCGTATTCCTCTTTTTCGCGTTGCTTTCGCTGTTTCTTAGACTCTTCAGCTTCCCTTCTCGCTCTTCTTGCCTCTGCTTCCCGACGCTGACGTTCCTCTTGTTCCCGTTGACGTTGTTGTTCCGATACTTTAGCCTCCTGACGCTGGCGTTCAGCTTCTTGTCGCCGCTGTTCCTCCTCAGCTTCCCTTCTCGCCCTTTCCTCAGCCTCCCGATGTTTACGTTCTTCTTCCCGTCGGCGCTGTTCCTTTAAGAACCGTAACCCAATTTCCCACCAACCTTGTACACTCTTTGGTCGATTCTCAGGCTTAATTTGCAATGCTGCCGTTATCATACCCTGCCAAGGTTCATCTAAATTTTGAGGAATCCAGTTGTCATTAAACACCCGATTCAATGCCGATGGTGGTAACTTTCCAGTCAGCATCTCATGCAGCATCATGCCCAATTCAAATAAATCACTCTCTGCTCCTACTTTCGCACCTGCAATGAGTTCTGGAGCAGCATACGTTTCTGTAAAAGCGCGACTACTTTGACGGCTACCACTCTTAGTACCAAGGTTCTGTCGAGATGCACCAAAATCTACTAAAACAATCCGCCCCTCTGGTGTTACCATCACGTTATCAGGTTTAAGATCAAGATGGTATATCCCCTGTTGATGAACTACCGTCAAAGCATCAACCAAAGCTGTCATCACTGTTTTGACTCGTTCTACTGGTAAATTTTTCCCAGGTTGAGAGTCTAACTCATCTTTTAAGGTATTGCCTGAAAGTAGTTCCATCACTAAGTAGGCGGTACCTCGCTCTTTGAACAGATCTATAACCTGAACAACGTTAAGATGATTGAGTTTGGCAAGAATGCGCCCTTCTGTTTCAAACCTTTGTAGTCCCCGCTGGTAGGATTCTTCTTGAGATGTTGGCACAGTCAAGCGCCCAGTTTTTCCTTCCCGGTGAGCTTGTTCTTGCGGATAAAATTCTTTGATGGCGACTAACTTTTCCAAAGATGTATGTGCAGCACGATAGGTGATACCAAAGCCACCGCGTCCGAGAGCATAGTCAAGTCGGTAGTCACCACCCCGTAACAAAGTTTCTGGAGTGAGCACATCGCGCAACAGCGTAGGTAGATGTACACCGCATCTTGGGCAGATTTCTGTTGATTGCGAAATGCCATCTAGCCGACAATTGAGACACCGCATAACTTTTTGTACTACCGAGTTGTATTATCGAGTTGCTTGAGAAATAGTTTTACCCAACGCCATCAAAGTGCGCTTAAAGTCTTCCGCACGCTGACGAAAGTCATCACCTTTGCCTAGCTCAAATGCTAAACCCCTCACTCCTTCTAAAAGTTTCAGATAAATTTGACTTTTAGAATCTTGAGTACGAATCACTAAATATAGTTGCTGCAACTGAGCATGACGAATTGCTTCCACAACTTGGTCGATACTCTGGGTTTCCACATCAGGGATGTGGGGTGGTGCATCTGTTACCAAAACGATGATTTTGCTACTTTGTTCTGCAAAAGGTTGACGCAAAGCAAGTAAGATAGCATCAAGGCTGCTTTCGGGTTCATCGCCACCGCCATCTGCTCGCAGTTTGGCGACTTCACGACGAAAAGCTGTGGGATCGTTTGTGAAAGGTTCACCGTTAAAAGTGAGGACGCAGTGTTCTTCTTGAATGAGCGATCGCGAAACTCCACCAAACCAACCCGCACCCGCACGCCATCGGACTCAATCGTGTCGGCAAAATCCATAATCGCATCTTTGATGGCTTCAATCTCTCCCCCCATACTCCCAGTGCAGTCGAGAACAAACATGATGTCAGCGCGACGCTTACCTTGTAAAGCTTCCAGACGACTACTCAAAGAATGCGCTAAACCATAGGCGTTGATTTCAGTTGGAGATAATGGCTTGGTTGGTGGTATGCTTGCTGGTGCAGTCGATGGTACAGTTGGCGGTTTAGTTGGTGTCGTTGCTCCTTGGGCTGTACCGCACTCAATACAAAATTTTGCTGCATCAGTATTAGATGCGCCACAGTTACTGCAAATTTTCATGTCTTTGCTTATGTCACTTGTAAACAGTATAAATGCGTAATTCTTCAAACTTCGCGCAGGAAAACAAACCTTAAGAAAACATCGCCAACTTTAATGCGATCGCTATGTTGAATCGGTGTCGGTGCAGTATCAGGAGCAAGCGCAATCCCTCGTACCAAAGTTCCGTTCTTACTACCCAAATCTCGCACAAAATATTGATTTTCCACACGACTGAATTCCAGATGGCGGCGGCTAATACTGTCATTCGCTCCAGCAATCTCACCACGTCCTATCACCAAAACACCACCATCTGGAATATTAATTAACATTCTTGCCCCTTTATTACTGCCTGACTCTACTATCAATAATGGACAACGCAAATGTAAATCTTCAGGCATTTGAGGTACATAGGGGACGTAGCCTAAATTTGTCATCACATCATCTACAGATGAAAAGCGTTGACTTGGGTCAATCTTCACCATACGTGATAGCACTGACGCTGCATTGGAGTAAAAGTCACAAGAAAAAGCACTAAGGTCAATTCCTTCAGTTGGTGGTGGAGTTTGGTTGAGATAATCTGCAAAATCTTCCAACTTTCGCCAGCGTTTGCGTACCCAAAAATGCTGACCTGTTGCTAATTCGTAAAGAATATGACCAAGAGCGTAAATATCTGCTCGTGCATCTGCGACTTTTGCCCCAGATATCAGTACCTCTGGTGCAATATAAGGGAGAGTTCCCATTGGTTTATTATCCTTAGTCAAGCGATATTCTTTGAATTTGGATATTCCAAAATCAATCAACTTGACTTGTCCATTCTCACCCAGCAAGATATTAGCAGGTTTAAGGTCGCGGTGGATGACATTGCAACGGTAAGCATCCCCAACTCCAACTAAAATTTGATAAAAAATATCCCGTTTTTGTTCTTTCGTCAGCACATCAGGAGCTAAAAATTGATCTAAAGATTTACCAGGGAAATACTCAAATAACAGCAAATAAGTATTAGGGTTCCATTGTCGCAGTCCAATCACAGGGATGATGTATTCTGAAGGAATAGAAACTTCTGCTTCCAAGCGCACCCGTTCAGCCATTAGACTGTCAGGCTTAATGTCTTGAATCACCTTAAGAACATAAGTTTTGTTTGTAGCTGTGTCAGCGACCTTCCATGCTGAACCATATCCACCTACTCCCAATAATTCTAATAGTTTAACCTCAGCTACGGGTGGAATTTCTATTGGTACCCGTCCACCGACCATAATTTCTAAAGTACGTTCTGGCATTTGGTTTTTTATTTTAGATTTTGGATAGCTCAGATCTTGCACCATACTTTTCATCCGCCAAGAAATAAATTTCTTGACTCAAAGTCCAAGTCCGTTAAAACGGACTGGGTAAGTTTTCAGTCCGTTTTAACGGACTTGGCTTATTAGCCTTGAACTTCAGTTCAAGGCGTACTCAACCGGAGGAGCAAGATCTGAGATAGGAGATAAAGCTTGTAGCTATGATAGACGCGCAACTATGAAACATTTTCCCTAACTGACCATAAAATCAATGTTTGATTATCAGTTTCTCCTGCAGTTTGTGCTGCTTGAATTAAATTTTCTGCCATTGCTCTCAAGCTCTGGCTAGAATCCGCCAAAACAGATTCAATTTCTTCTACAAGCAGAGAACCACTAATTCCATCAGTGCATAAAAGCAATAAATCTCCCGATGCTAACTGCACCTGATAAACAGGAGGATTGGAGGGTAATTGCGGACAACCTACGTAAAATTCTAAACGGCTGCGTCCTTCGTGATAACGCGCCATTTCTTCTGTAATCATACCTGCCTTTCGCAATATATCTGCTACTGTATGATCTTGAGTAACTTTAGTCAGTTTTCCACTGCTTGCTTGATAATGAAATAAAGGACTATCTCCCAAGTTAATGGCAACAGCAATGTTATCTAAAATCGCTGTTACTAATACTGTTGAACCAGCTATTCCCCACTTATTCGCCTCTATCATTCTCCGCACATAGGCGTTTGCTTGTTCTACACCATTAAGTAGGACTTGCGAGAGGTCATCTGATGTCATTCGTGTCACTTCTGTTGCACAGCGATTGAGAGATGACTCAATAGTGAGTTGCTCAAACAAGGATAAACTCAGCTTACGTAGAGTCTGTTGGCTGACATCTTCGCCATAAGCATGACCACCCATTCCATCAGCAACTGCCATGATAATAACTGGCTTTTGCCCCAAAGCAGGAGTCAGAGCAAAGATTTGAAAACTATCTTCGTTTTGATCGCGTTGGTTGGTTTGACTGTATACAACATAGCTTGGATGATTTGATTGCATAGCACCGTCAGAGGTGATTTGAGTTGTCATAAAATACTCTGTTTTCACTTCTTCTCTCTTTTTACTTATTATTGAAACTGATTGTTAAAGTGATTTTTGCGTTGTATTAAGAAATTTCACATCTGCTCAATATAAGTTTATTTTCAGTTTTTTTGAAATAGTTGCTTTTTCCACCTCAGTCATGTTAGGAATCGCACAGGAAGAAATTGAAGTTATTTATATATAAAAGTTACCTAGTTAGAACATGAACACACTAACTTTACAGTGGTATGATTTAGGTCAACAAAAAACTCAGAACATTCATGAACACGGTCCAAGCAAAAATCATGGTACCGTCCGTATCGGTCGCGATCCACTCCGGTGCGACATTGTTCTGAGTCATCAAACTGTATCGGGTCTGCACATTGAAATCTATTTTCACGCTCAACAGCAGCGCTTTTTTTTGAGAAATTTGCGAGAGCAAAATCCCCCTCTTGTAGATGGACGGCAACTCGTTCAGGGTGAGGTAGCTTTAAATGATGGCAGTATTATCTATTTGGGACAACAAGAACTCAAAGTGATTGCTGTTTCTATCCCTACAGCCAGCAGTGTCCCAACAACCATTTTGTTACCGCCGCAACCATCAGCAGCAAATCCTCAACCTGTAAGACCAGTTGTACAGCCACAACCTCAGGCTCATTTAGGAAATAATCTCCATCCACCAACACCTCCAGCACAACAACCAGCAGTAGCGCCAGGACATCACCATCCACCTGCACCTCCTGTACAGCAAGGAGTTTATGGGTTAAAGTGTCCCAAATGTCAGAGAATTTCCTCGCCTGAATCTCTGCAAGTTGGCTGTCCTTGGTGTGGTACTTCTTTGGCTGCAGCTATCAGTGTTTTGGTAGCACCTAATCATTAGGGATCAGGGAACAGATCAATTCAAAAATCAAAAATCAAAAATCAAAATTTTTTGACTCATGACTAATTACAAATAACAAGTTGCTTTTAACTATTAATTAATAATTAATGACTCATAATTTACAAATTCAATTAAGTTGGGATGAGCCAATAACGGGAGAGAGGCGAGAACCACGCCTGAGTCCACCCATTACCTTTGGTCGAGATTTTGCTGCGCTACCTACTGAAATCAGAGGACAGCGTGTTGCTCGGATGTTGCTGGATCATCATGAAGTCTCTCGATATCATGCGCTGCTTGACTGGGAACAAAACCAGTTGGTAGTGACTGACCAAAATAGTACTAACGGCATTTTTGTCAACGGTCAATGTCAAACACGCTGTGTTCTCGCTAACGGTGATACTGTGCGAGTAGGTCCGTACATCATTACGATGACCTTCGTTGCTGCTAGCACACCTGACTCCACCATCCAGTTCAATCCCGACACCAATTTACCAGACCCCAGCTTACCTTCTCCCAAAGCTGTAACACCTTTGGGCAACAATTTTCCACCACCTGCGTTTCAGGAGGAAAAAGTTCCAGTACAAGCACTGCACGCAACTGGTTTACCTGTGGGTGAAAGTGATTTTCTTGCAGTTGGAGCAGGATTGGGTAGCTATATTTGGGTAGATTTACTGAGAATATGGGGTGTTCGTAGTGAAAAAATAGTGGCTTTGGGATTAGATAAGGAACCATATGCGCGATACAAGCGCCTTTGCATGAACTCGCAAATCCCTTTGCATGAGCGACTGCGTTCTAATTCTGACTCTTGTCCTGATAATATTTGGGGTTGGCCTAGTTACGCCTTGCGCGAGTCTTGGCATGATTTTACCAAGGGAAAGCTGAGTCGGTCATTCAGGTCTTTGTGGCAAGTGTTTAACGAACCAACCTTTGCCGAAACTTATACCCCTGTTGCAGGAAATGTGTTTGATTCGATAGATCGGGAGGCAAAGCGCATAGGTTGGGATAGGATTTATCGTTATGGACGAGTGCGGGCAATTCGTAAAACTGATGATGGTCGGTATTGCGTAGCTTACTCCCTAGGACCAGGAAGTTATGCCTTTCATGTTGCTCGTTATTTACACTTGGCAATTGGTTATCCAGCGATTCAGTTTCTTCCAGATTTGCAGGCTTACAGGGAGAAGTATCAAGATTTTAAGTCTGTGGTTAATGCTTACGAAGACCACAATCATGTTTATGAACAACTGGAGAGACAGGGTGGTAAAGTGCTGATTCGAGGACGAGGAATTGTCGCTTCCCGCATTGTGCAGCGCATTTATGAAGCACGACAGTATAAAAAAAATCAGATACGACGACAAAATCCAAATTTTACAGACAAAGAAGTGGAAGCCGCTGTCAAGATTACAGTTTTGCATTTAATGCGATCGCCTAAACCCATAGGCAACAAGTTTGAAAAAGCACAACGCTTGGTAAAGAATCATTACGAATTCCAACCTTTTAACTGGCCTAAAGCTTGTTGGGGTGGCGAACTGCGAGTCATACTGGAAAAAGCGAATACCGATGAACGCAAGCGCTTGCTCACAGACTGGGGTGGTACTACCACCGCAGATCGGCGTGACTGGCAGCGTATTACCGAAGAAGGATTAACAGAAGGTTGGTATAAAATTGAATTTGGCGAAGTGCAAAAGGTGGAACGCGATGCCCAAAACCGACCTCTTACACATATCCAACAACAGGGTTTTGGGCAAGTAACCTTAGATGCTGATTTTATCATTGATGCCACCGGACTGGATGCCAAAGCACAAGCCAACCCACTACTGGAGGATTTGGTGAAACACTACAACCTACCATTGAATTACCTGGGGCGGTTATCTGTTGCGAACAATTTTGAGTTGGTTGAGATGCGTCATGCAAAAGGTCAGATATATGCTGCTGGAGCAATTACTTTAGGTGGTCCCCATGCAGCTGTTGATAGCTTCCTCGGTTTGCAGTACGCGGCTCTATGTGCTGTGGATGGTCTTGCTGCAACCCGTACACCTGGGGTACATCGCTTAAATGCTTTTAGTTCTTTTGGACAATGGTTGAAGTGGGTATTCAATCAGTCACCTTGATAGGTCGAAAAAACTTGCAGGTGATGGAACGCGTACGCAAAGCATTTTTATATTTTATGACTCCTGAAAATATCAATAATCCATTTCTCCATCTCAAAGTTCGCTTTTTGCTGCTGCGGCTTTTGCTAATATCTTTCGTTCTTGGTTTAGGACTTGGGATCATCCAAGCAACGAGAGAGTTGAATTTCAAACCTCAAGTCTTGAATCTCATTCTCTACATTTTCGTGTTCGGGTTACTTTGCCTCTGGACACTGGCAGACTTTAAGCGTTTTAGAATTCACATAAGCTATGTCATTGGTCGGCTGCCAAATAATCATAGGTGGTTACCAATGGTAGGCTTAGTTATTCTGTTGATACTATTTTCTATCGGTTCCTACCTGGTGTTATTTTACCTATTGTCATTAGCCGCTCCATCATTTGTAGATACAATCCTACGTGAGGTTGCCAAAAGCCCAACACCTCAAAAGGCTGCACCACTATTATCCAACCTACTGGGAGCTATCGTGTTAGTGGTTGTTGCCCCATTGACTGAAGAATTCCTCTTTAGAGGAATTATTTTACAACGCTGGGCAAGTAAATGGGGTATTCGAGCAGGATTGATAGGTTCGTCGTTATTGTTCGGCATCGGGCACGCGAACGTTGTGGGATTGTCTATGGTAGGAATGATTTTAGGAGTGTTATACATTAGGACACGCTCACTCATGGTACCTATTGCCTGCCATGCAATGAATAATTCTTTTGTGGTGGTCATGACGCTATTATCCAGTGGGTCGAGAACTGTCTGGGCCATGAACAGGTTAGAACAATTACGTCATAGCTTGTGGTTAGGCATCCTGCTTATAGTTCTCTCGCTCCCTCTGCTAGTACGCTTTCTTTCCCAAAACTGGCCACGCAAAGATGCAATGATCCCTTACTTCATCAACTCTTTTGAAAAAGAGTCATAAAAAAACAAGAAATATTCTTCTTTAGTGGTATAGAAATGTATAGAATTCTATAGAGATATTAAATATATATTTAAGAGATGCAGACATTTGAAGCAAGTTCCTTAATGCATCTGTCAGTTGTACCAAAACGTTGCCAGCCTCTAAAGATTGTCGCGCTAGGAGATAGTTTAGTCTATGGATTTGGCGATCCAGAAGGAGGTGGCTGGGTCGAACGACTACGACGATGTTGGATGTCACCAGAGAGCCCAGGTCATGTTCTATACAATTTGGGAGTGCGGGGCGATCGCATTCAGCAAGTATCACAAAGGCTAGAAGTTGAATTTCGACATCGAGGTGAACTGCGAAATCAGGTTCCTGACTTGATTATTCTTTCAGTAGGAGTCAATGATTCAGCACGGTTAGGTCGTCTGAATGGACGAAACTATACAGAGTTTGCCGTTTTTGAATCACACATTGCGTCCTTACTTGACCAGGCACAGCAATTATGTCCGGTTTTATTTGTAGGTATGGTACCAGTTGATGAAGCCAAGATGCCATTTGTGGATTGCTTTTACTACAATCATACCGACCAGTACCGTTACAAAGAAGCTATTCAAGTTGCTTGCGCTGCAAGGAGAATTCCCTATCTCGACATTTTCCACAAATGGATGGACCGCGCTGAAACATGGAGACTCAAACGTTTGAGCGAAGACGGTCTTCATCCAAATACGCTTGGATATCAAACTCTGTTAGAGGATGTCATGAATTGGGAAGCGTTTACTTCTTACCAAAAACTTAACAATTGCAGTTCCTTCTAGTTCGAGTTTCTTATTTTTGAACTTTGAATGAGATCCTTCGCTAGCCCCTTGCGGGGCGCGGAGCTAACGCTCAGGACGCTACTTTGATGCGTGAATTGTTTATGACTCCTACTTTATTTGGTCGCTGGCAAACTCGACTGTTACTCTTTTTTACTGTAGGCGTATTGGTATCCATACCTTTTGCAATAGGTTTGGTAGGTTCCCCTCCTGACTCCGTTTATTTCTGGATAGTTGGCTATGTTGCTATCTTTGGTTTAGCCTGGGATGTGGTTTATATGCAAATCCAAAAATATCGCTGGGATAGAGATTGGCCTGCTGCATATCAACTGTTTGCTGGTATTTGGGAAATGGTATTTGTTTTGTGTGGAGTCAAAATTATTGGTTTACCAGGGGTAGCAAAAGAACTGCCTATTTTCTGGTTTTTAGTGCATTACAGTGTTGTGTGGTTGGCAGTTTTTATTGTTTCGCAAAGCTTAATGAGGATTTTATTTGTCCGCTGGCGCTTTCGGGGTGGACAGTGGTTGAATTAAAACCTTCTAAGCTTTTTGCGGATTGGAAGTGATGAGAATACTCTAGGACTTACGCACCATCTGCTAGAGACCCGGTTTCTTCGTTCGTCTTAGGTTGCAAAACAGACGATTTTTGGTAGAAACCGGGTTTCTTCGCGTAAGTTTTGCACTCTTTGCACCAGCAAGGAAGTGTCCATCGTAAGGACATCCTAGGTAGCCAAGTTTACCAAATACATTGTTTTGGTAGTTAGAAATATTTTTGGGATTGACGCCATATTGCTGCGCGTATCGTTCGGCTTTAGGGCGATCGCCACTAACTAAAGCTACCAACTTTGACTTCTTGCATTCGGCAAACAAAGGAGGGCATTATCTGTTCAGTCGCAAATTTCCCTAAACCAACAAAGGACACATGACATTAAGGTTTCAAGACAACTTTGATACAATTGTCTTTCTTATGCTTGAAAATTTCGTAACCGTGGGGTGCTTGTTCCAGGGGTAAGCGGTGAGTGATGACAATGATGGGTCGATTTTGCCGTTCTGTACATGCTCAAGTAAAGGACGTAAGTATTTGTGGACGTGAGTTTGTCCCGTCTTAATGGTCAAAGCTTTGTTCATAGCAGCACCCATTGGCACTTTGTCCAAAAAGCCTCCGTAAACACCCGGAATTGATACGTGACCGCCTTTCCTACAAGAAAGAAGAACTTCGCGCAAGGCTGTAGGTCTGTCTGTTTCTAAACGTACTGCTTGCTTAGCCTTGTCGTATAACGCCATAAAGTCTGTACCGTGCGCTTCCATTCCCACTGCATCCATCACAGCATCAGGACCACGACCGCCAGTCATTTCTTTGAGGGCTTCGCCGACATTCACTTCTTCGTAGTTGAGGACTTCTGCTTTGCCGTATTCTTTCGCCATCTGCAGACGTTCAGGGACGCGGTCAATGGCGATGACACGTTCTGCACCCAGTAAATAAGCGCTCTTGATAGCGAATTGTCCAACTGGTCCACAACCCCATATAGCAACAATATCACCAGGTTTGATGTCGCAGTTCTCCGCTGCCATATAACCGGTTGGGAAAATATCGGTTAAAAATAGTACTTGTTCATCAGTTAAACCATCAGGAATTTTAAACAAGCCCACATCGGCAAAGGGGACTCTAGCGTATTCTGCTTGACCACCAGCGTAACCACCCAACATATGGGAGTAACCAAATAGACCGGATGGTGAATAACCCATCAACTTTTCTGCTATCCAACCGTTGGGGTTAGAGTTGTCACACAACGACCAGTAATCATGTTTGCAAAAATAGCAGTTACCGCAAGATATTGTGAAGGGAACAACAACGCGATCGCCCACTTTAATTTTCTTAACTGCGCTACCAATCTCAACGACTTCCCCCATAAACTCATGACCGAGGATATCGCCCTTTTCCATCGTGGGGATAAAGCCGTCGTAAAGATGCAAATCAGAACCGCAAATTGCTGTTGAGGTAATTTTGACAATAGCATCTCGCGGGTTAATAATTTTTGGTTCTGGTACTGTTTCGACTCGTACGTCGTTAGCACCGTGCCAACAAACTGCTTTCATAAGTCTTTAGTCCTTAGTCATTAGTCATGAGTTAGGGAGAAAGTCAAAAGTCAAAAATTTGACTTTTGACTTTTAAGTTATTCTACTTATCTAGCTTGAGAGGGTTCTTGATAGTATCCTTCTGGTTTTCCAGTTACAGGCTCAACTGTTTTTTCAACTCTTTTTTCAGTTGATTTCAAAAATTCTTTTGTGCTGCGAGGAAGTTCTTCATCTAGATTAAGTTTTTCACGGACATTATCAGCCGCTTCTTGGAGAGGGTTTTTGTCATTTTGAGCGACCTTATTGCTTTTGCTGATATTGTCTCTATTGGGTGTTCCTTTGTAATAAGTACCTTCTGGAGATTTCACGGTTTCACGAGCACTCCGAGAAACTGATTCACCAACATTGTTGACTTTTTCGCGGACATTATCAGCAGTTTCTTTTAGGTTCTTCCTAGCATTTTCAACTAGGTTATTATCGTTATTGATATTCCCTCCATCGGGTGTTCCTTTGTAATAAATACCCACTGGAGATTTTACGGTTTGGTCAGCTTGGGCTTGTAGTATGCCAGAGCCAAAAGCTTGCGTAACAAAAAATGTTAATCCAACTAGAAAAACTGTCAGAATTTGACGTAAACGATTCATAAGAATCCTCCATTGTATTTCACTTGAATCATGGTAATTAGCTTGTCACAAATGCTTAGTTTATAAGCACAAACTCATTACCAAAGCTTTAGGTTTTTAGCAGAACTTTGATACAGATATCTTTTTTTATTTGAAAAGCTTAAAGTCCTGCCTTGTTTCTTTTAACTTTATTTCCCGCCTCTTGGTTGTCCTTCAGTGGTGGCGATTTCGCCTGCTTCCATCAACATCTTGAAACGGCGCAAATCATCTCCTATTTGTTGTTCTGGTTCTTCACCAAAGAGTTTGGCGAAAACAGATGCTAAAGCACCACCAGGCGGATTATATTCAACAACGACTTTGACCTCAGTTCCACGGTCACCAGGAGCTTTTTTGAAGCGGACAAAACCAGAGTTGTCAACATCTGCACTTTCCACAGAAGCCCAAGAAATCAATTCATTTTCCCGGTCTTCAATGATATCTGCATCCCATTCCACACTTCCCCCTAGAGGAGCACTCGCAATCCAATGAGAACGCTTATTGTCATGCACCTTTACAGACTTGAGATGCTTCATAAAATGGGGCAGATTTTCAAAGTTATGCCAAAAGCGGTAAAGCTCATCTGCTCCTTTATCAATTGTTACCGTCTTTTCCACTTTGATAACTTGACTCATACCGCCGCTGATTGCTTGCTGTGCTTGCTTAATCGTGCTTTGTTTAGTTGCACCTTGATAAATTAGTCCGCCACCTGCCAAAGCCATCAATACTCCCCTGAGTGAGCGTTGACTTAACCCTATCAAAACCATTGCGCCACCGCCAATTAATGTAGCCCAACGCTCTGTTTCACCGGCTTCCGTCTGACCTTGACCCTGCTGATTTTCTGATATTGATACCACCTTCTTTTCTCCCTCGACTCTAAAAAACGAACCATTAAGGCGCAAAGTCCCCTCCTGATCTTCTTTTCCTTCTTTGCACCTATGTGGTTCGTTCCACAAAGACCTTACATTGTCACAGCAGCCCCTGTTGTCGGTTTAGCAGACTTCAGTTTTGCACCCACTCGTATCCGATACAGGTCAACAAGTCGCTGTTCGTAAGTCAACAGGTCTTTGTGGATTTGTGTAAAAATTGCAGTTGAAACTGGGTCGGTTGTTGCTGCTATCAAATTGCCAATATCACCGATACCCGTTTGCACATCGCCTAAAGCAGAACGCAACTGATAGATATCGTCGCTTCCTGTCAGAGTGGCTTTTACCTTCGCATACTGATTCGCGATATTTGCTGCTAAAGAAGGTTTCTCGCCCAGTTCATTCAAACGCGTTTCTAATAATTGAATGTGGCGCTGTTTATTACCAATCATCTCCTGGAACAGAGATTTTATCTGTGCATCCGATTCTTTCTCGCTGTATTTTTCCAACGCTTCTAGAGAATAACGCTCACCAGAAAGAACTGTATTTAAAGCTTTGACAATCTCACCTTTGGTAGAGCCACCCCAAGCATCAGCCAATTTCCACCATTGAGCTCTTGCGTCTGTTTCATCTGGCAAAGCCGCATCTTTGCCACCATAACCTAGACGACTCAATATAGCTGTACTAAAAATGGCTAGATCTCCAGGTTGACGTGATGTAATTAAATTCCCGTCAATGACTAAAGGCTCATCGATATAATCAGCACCCGCATTAATCATATCTTTGCGAATTGCCAAGAAACCAGTGGCTTTTTTGCCCTTGAGTAAGTCGCCTTCGATTAAAACTTGTGGTCCATGACAAACTGCAGCTACCAATTTTCCTTGCTGCATCGCTTCTTGCACAAACCTCACTGTATTGGGGTTGCATCGCATTTTGTCAGGTGCCATTCCACCGGGAATCACCACAGCATCAAAATCAGAAGCCATTGCTTCAGTAGTGGTACCGTCGGGTTGCTTGGAAAGTTTTCCTTGTTTACCTTTGTAAGTTTCATTCACGCGGGCACCAAGGATAACGACTTCTATTCCTGCTTGCTTTAATGCATTATAAGGAACTTGAAATTCTGCATCTTCCACGTTGTTTTCTATCAAGATAGCAACTTTTTTCTTGACAGTATGATTGCTGCTCATTGATTCTCCTTAATGTTTTAATTCGTCAATTTCAATATTTTTTTCTACAAGAACCAGATTAGTATTGTTAATGAAGAATTGCTTTTTCATCCATTTTTTATTAGAATTTTAGAAAATAGTTAGGCTTTATGAACTGGAGCTTTAAGAAGCTCTATCAAAATTAAAGCACCATGTCATAAATCCTAACTTACTTATCACTCGACCATGAATTCATTAACTTCATTATTATGGTTTTATCACTAATTATTAGTCGTTCTTTAGGGATATATTCTTTTCTTTCTTCAGTGATATATTTATGATTTTTCTTCTTACATTGATTCGAGGAGAGATAAGAAAAAAAGGGAATTATGAGTAAGTCTGTGAAAGTTGTCAGGAAAAATACTTTAAGAACCTCCATTTCCTTAAACTCATAACTCTCCATGAAGTGGCTATAACGTGAATTAATAAATACAAGACTATGTATCAATTCGTTGTTTCTCTTCATTCTTAAGGAAGAGATTGTTTTATTTCTGAAGTCATACTTCTTTTGGAAGACTACCGTTTGAAAAGAAAACGCTATCGTGAGGATGCAGCAAGAGCTAGGATTATGGCAGAAAAAAAAGATTTAACACAGCAAAATAGTAATAACGAACTTGAAACAGATGATTTACCCCAAGAAGTTACCGAATCTTACGGAACTGGTGTTCATACAGAACCAGGGCATAACATTGGTGATCATAAACTGCGAACCGAAATCAAAAGAAGTTCTGACGCCAATCCAGAATTAACAGCAGGGGATGTGGATGCAGCTTGGGAAACAGCTGCAGATGTAGGTGATGAGGCTGTTGGTGGTACCGCTCCTACTCCCGATCAAGATATTGTTGATGAGCTTGGTGCTGCTGTTGGGATGGAAATGGACGACAAAGCCTTTCTGCGGACAACAGACATTTTTGAGCAGCGCGATGACAGGCGTTGGGAATTAGACCCAAAGTCCTCACAAGATTATGAGGAGAGAAGGGACTGAAGAAGAGAAAGTGAGGGAGATGAGGAAGAAGTAGCAATTCTTCCTTGTCCCCCTTGTCCCCTTTGTCTAGATCAGGGTCTTTGTTTCTTTATTCTCCAGCCCTTCACGGGAGTGGTCGAGGCGTAATTCGCCCTTAGGTTCTAAGCGTAACCAAAATGGTGTATCGGCTCCAGCTGCTCCCTTTGCAGTAGTCACACCACCATCAGCCAGCCACAATGCACCTGTTACGTAACTCGCTTCATCGGAAGCAATGAAGGCATAGACATTTGCAATTTCCTCTGGTGTACCACGTCTTGCCATCGGTGTGGCGTCAACGAGATTTTTTTCCATCTTGGCGTTCATTGGTCCATCTTCTTTGTGTGTCCAAGCAGTATCAATAGCACCAGGACAGATACAGTTAGCACGGATGCCATGTTTTGCTTGTTCAACAGCAACGCCAAGCATGAAGGAATGCATCCAGCCTTTGGTTCCACCGTAGGGCGTATTGTATGCCAAGCCGTTATAGCCTGCTTCAGAGCCAGCAGAGACGATATTACCCCGCGTTTTTTGTAAGTGCGGTAGTGCGTATTTTGTCATCAAAAACGCGGAACGGATGTTCATGCGGATAGTTTCATCAAAGACATCAATGGGATAGTCTTGAGTTTCGCCTGTAGCAAGAAAAACTCCAGCGTTATTAACCAGGATATCTAATTTGCCATAGGCATTAATTGCTGTTTGCACACAATTTTGAGCGTGGAATTCTTGTGAAACATCTCCAGAATAGGGTATTGCTTTACCGCTGTAATGTCTAATTGAATTGACGACATCCCCTATTGGATCATCAGCTAATCCATTAACAACAACTGATGCTCCTTCTTTGGCAAATTTATGAGCAATCGCTTCTCCAATACCAGTGCCTGCTCCTGTAATGATGGCTACTTTTCCTTGTAAACGTCTTTCCATGTTTCAACCTCCTGAAAATTCAATTAAGAACTCCTATTTCCGAAGAAACAAGTCCTTTGATGGATGTTTTTGGTGTTGATTTTTGATTTTTACGATAACTTAATAACAACAGAATATAGAACTGTTCTGAAGACCAAAGTAGAGCATCTTCAGCTTTGTTCCTAATTTCTAAGTCCTTCGTTTTCTTATTGTTCTTCTCTTTGATTTAGATACATCTGTCTTCAGTGGGGTTAAACACCAAATGTACGTTTGATAGGGTTGCTAGTGTTGGTGATTAATTGCAATCAGGGTTTTTTATGACATTCACTCAAACTAGCGATCCAAATATCCGCGAATGTGTGACAGCGTTTCAAGGCTTGAACGTGGACGAACAGCTAGCTTTGTTTTGGTTCATTTACAAAGAAATGGGCAGTTCTATCACACCCGCAGCGCCTGCAGCTAGTACTGTTTCTCCAGATGTTGCTGAAGGTTTGTTTAATCAAATTAAGGAATTATCTCACGAACAACAGTTGCAATTTCAGCGTGATTTGATTAACAAAGCAGATAATCAATATTCTCGGATGTACGGCTCCATGAGTGACACAACCAAACTACTGTTTTGGTATCGCTTAGCCCAAGGCATGGAAAACACAACTATCATTCCTATGCCTTCAAATTATCAGCTTTCCTCTCAAGCTCAACAACTACTCAACAAAATTCAGCAAATAGATTTTGAGCAGCAAATTAATCTTTTCCGTGATTACGTCTCACCTATGGGTGCTGAACCAAAAGCAGGTGCCGAAGTCTAGAAGCTCGAATTTTTAAAACAGCATTATCGTTGGCAAGTAACCAATAAAAATATAGATAAGCACAGAGTTAACATACTATTAACCTCTGTACTTATCTATGTTTCTCACTCAAAAATATTTGCACCCTATTTTAGCCGTCACGCTATGACTTAGCATTTCACAAATTTTTTAATTATTTTGTCTTGACTTTCATCTCTCTTTAGAGAGGTATCAGAATAATGTTTTTTCATACAATTTCTACCTTTCTACAGAGATTTGGTTATGGCTTGAGTCTTTAATCTAAA
>JAAUSC010000356.1 GCA_012031965.1 Scytonema sp. RU_4_4 | reverse complement strand
CACCCCAACACCCTTACACCCTTACACCCTTACACCCTTACACCCCAACACCCCAACACCCCAACACCCCAACACCCCTGTGTTTCTTGAAAGTATGGATTGGGATCTTTTAGCGGCGAGGGTGCTCAATGTCACTAAAGCCGCGCAATCTCCTTCCTTGAGAGCGACCAGTAAAGACATCCGCCCTGCGCACTTCATCGGAGAACTTCAAGCCGATTCTGTTCTCTAGGTTAGCGATGGACACCTGGAAGTTATTGAATTGACCAACAGGTCGAAGCTCAAAAGGAATATTATTAACGAATCTCTCCTGAGAAACAACGTAGGCGCTGGAATAGAGCTTGCCCTGCGCATCTACTACCAGAACAATCTTCCAGAAAAATTGGGGAACTTGAACTCCTCGATGATCAACATCAGTTTGTTGGAAGATGGGACCAGTGAAAACACTTGCGAGGAGATCATCTTGATCGGTGTTCGTGAGGATGAAGTTTTCCAGCCCTTGCCACAGCTGCTGTGATTGGTTGAACTCAAAGTACTGGGGAGAGCAATTTGTGAAGTGGAATGTGTCGCTGTTGGCTATCCTTGCCTCGTTTTGTTCTCCCCAAATTGGGTCTTGTCTGCGGACGAGATGACCCCGGTCAAAAAAGTTCCCTCCAGGTTCATTGCTGTAAAAGTTGTTTCCGACTTGCATATCTAAAGAGATACGGGGGTCAAAAAACCATTCGTCATCTCTCCGGTTCAGTCCAACCCACTGTCTCCCGTCAATATTGACAGCAGTGTAAAAGGCTAAGCGACGGGTTTCACACATGACAATTGAGAAGTGCGTGTAGCGGAGGATGTTGTCTTGCGTCTCTTCTACTTGTGCGACCGGACCAAAGGCAAGGGCTGTTGGTGTCAATTCTGGCAGGGAAATAGAAACCCCAAGAAAATCAGGGTTATAACCTTTGCGACCCTCATAGTAACTCAGTGGACGAACACTTCCGCCAGAGCTTGGTCTAGCACCGGAGCTTGGGGGACGTCTCCTCTCATCCAAGCTGAGAGTATCTCCAACTGGGGCGGGAGTACTGATTGTCGAAGTGACTACGCTTTCACGGGGAGTCGTACCCGGAAATATCCGAATACCCTTGGCGTCTTCAAGGAAAGCTTGAACTAACTGGGAGGCGGAACCGTCCTGTTGAGTTTGGATTTTGTTGACTTGCTCAAGAATTTTGCTTGTCCGAACACCCTGATTAGCTATCCATTTAATTTTATTTTCACTAAGATTTTCTGCCTCTTCCTTGGCTACCCACTCGCCGTTGGTCAGTTGAATTTCTTCAACTCCTTCACGGATGCGGCTTTCTACTACACTCTTATGGTGAATAGCAACCACCTGCCAGTTATCATTGAGAGCCGGCGATCCGGAAGATCCAGGAGCCGTGTCGCTGGCGTACCAGAGAAAATTGTTCTTAAGAACATCCTGGTTATCACCAATTTTGAGAACCTTGTTTTCCCGAATAGCAATTTGCTTGGGCTGACCATCGGGATGTTGGATGATGGTGACGAATTCTAAAGGTTCTACTTTGTGAAGGGTAGGATCGAGACGCAAAAATCCGTAATCTGCCAAGCGAGCGTTTCCGTCATCCGACGTTTCAGCAACGGCGACTAGGGTAAAATCAAGCTCAGGATCTGTGATAAATGCTTCACCAGGATTCAGTTCAAAAGCTTTTCCTTGATGAATTTTACCGCTAATATCCATCTCATAGCCAAACTGGGCTGATGCTCGCATTGCCGTATCAACAGATTCAATAACATGATGATTTGTGATCAGCAGGCGGGGAGATACGAGAAAGCCAGTCCCCCAGCTTCCATTTGAGCCAAACAGATCTCCGACCCAAATCCGGCAAACTGCACGAGCAGCCAGCGTCCCTTTTTGGAGGAAGTTAACGGGTAGCAGGTCATTACGCCCAAGGACACGCTCCAGATCAAAAGAGGATACTCCAGAGCCACTCGCCGCTATGTTCTCAATTCGCCTAGCTAAAACCGTTATGGGGTCTGCTCTGCGGTCACGCTGCTCTATATTGGACAAGAAAGTTTCTTGGTTTGTCGAAACCTCCTGGTTCCGCAAATATTTCAGCTTGTCGAGAAAGTCGAGCGCGTAGGTCACTGTCTTAAGAGGCATAAGTTTTTAAGACTCCATAATTTGCAGAAACTGGACTCAATTGCAGCAAAGCTAGACCCGTGTATAGCTTTATATCATCTACGCACAAATCAAACCTTAAATACGGAAAATCATTTATATATATCTTATGAACTCTACGCAAATCAGTTGGTTTCTGGCAGTACCTTCAAGGGTACTTTTTAATTAGGACGTGAGCACACACAGACGAAACAACTCAACATCAGGCATCTAGCAGATAAGCCGGAAGTAGCAGCTTAACTAAGAGCTAAAACAGTATAATGATTGATTTAAACCATTGTGCGGTTTAGCACTTCTAATACCGGCATTTTACCGCATAACTTTTGACCGAAGAAAGAACTCAGAACACAGAACTCAGTAGTCAGAATCAGTAAAAAGGGTACAAGCCGTCGCATTGTCCCCTAAAAATCAGCCTTAGCGTAGCGGCTCCCCTTGGGAGCTTCCTTAATACTACGAGTACCCTACTGCGCCGATAGTGAAACAAAACATAGACGCTTCTGCGGCTTCCCGCTTTCTTAGGCTGGCTGATTTTTTACGTGTTAGACCCCCGTACCCTGTTTTGAAACATGGAGTAAAGTTAAAGATGTATTTCGAGATACGTAGTACGAGAAATACGGCGTCCTTGTTCAAATCCCCTAAATTTATTTATGGGGATGTATTCTGAGTTCTGAGTTCTGACTACTGAGTTCTTCTTAAAAATGCCCCAATCCCCGCCCCACCTCGGCTTGCTGATGCACGATTTTTTGGGAAATCTCTGTTACTGATCCTCAAACAGAATATAGCGGTTATCAGTTGGGTGCAATACATCAAAGAATTAAGGAACCGCAGATGGACGCACCCTCGACGCAGATAAATCTGTACTTGATTCAAACGAGAAGCGCTATATATTCCTGCTGAATCTGGTTTACAACATTCTTACTTTCATTTCATATGAAAAGCGATGATTAAGCTTCACCCTAATCATCGCTATAGTGCCTTTGTAAACATTAAAGAAACATTTCAGCAGCAAAATTTAGATAACTCCTGGACCTCTACCCCGCTCGTCTTTTTCCATTGTCAGTTCACCTTCTTTATCCTCGTTTACTTCTCTAAGTTCTTCAGCACGGTTTGCGGTGTCTTCTGCTGCTTCTTGTCGCGCATCGCCCGGTGTTTCGTAGTACATTTCCGGTTCAACCGCATAGTTATTTAACAAACCTTCTTTGTCAACTGTGTAGCCATCGGTAGTGCGGATACTGTCACCTACGCTGGTCTGGTCGTCAGTGGGCGCATTTGCCTCTCTCTCTTCTGTAGGTAGTGTTTTGTAGAGATCTCCTTCTCTTTCACGACGAGCAGCAGTTTCGGCAGGTGTGATTCCTCTATCGTAGTTATCTTCTGCAACGCGGTCAGATGAATCGACTGCTTTTTTAAATGATTCACTAGCCATAATAAATGATGTCCTTGTTAAAAATCCGTCAAATTACTTCAACAATAAGATTAAGCTTTTATCAATGAAGAATTAACTATCTTGAGAAGTGGTCTCAGTCAACCAAAGAATTCTTTTTTCTATCTTTGGATACATTTATAAACAATCTTTATATAAATCTAAATACTGAGTAGAGATGTTCCACTGGAACGTCTCTACACATCGTTATGTGTTTGATTCAAACGAGAACCACTATAGTAGGTGAAAACAACAAAAAATTATTAAAACGGTCAAACAGAAAAGTTAACTTCTACTACTTGACCGCGAGTGATTAACTAAGCATTCATGGCAATCAACAAGCTTTTTTAATCCATTATTTGATTTTGGATATTTATAAATTTGATGCAAAAATTAAAAATT
>JAAUSC010000355.1 GCA_012031965.1 Scytonema sp. RU_4_4 | reverse complement strand
CCCTGGGAAGCTAATTAATCGTACGCGTGACGTGTAGCTAACCCTGGAAGCCCCTCGCTAGTGTTAATGGGCTATTCCTGGGTTCATGAACACTTTGATTTCCCTATTTTCGGAGTTTATGGGGTTAACTTGAACGAATAGGGTAGTCAAAGATCTGCAGACACATCAAGTGAAAGTTTTATTTTTTTAATGAATAAGAAAGCTATAAAGACGCATTGACTAACAAAGATAGACAAAATCTTATTAGTGAATGGCAGTCAGCATCCCTGAGTTAACACACAAAAAGCATGGCTGTTGTGTCCTCTATAAACAACAGTATTTTGTCAGCCTTATGTCATGCAGTATACAAGAATTCACTTTGTCTATTCACTTTGCCACTAGTTCCAAGCAGTTGTCTCAAGCCTGTTACAACCAAACCACTGTATTTCGAACTCCATCAAAACTTGAGGAAGACCTGAGAACCAATGAAGATATGACAGTGCGAAGTCGTGAACCTTGTAGAGCTTTATTGAAATCTGTTTCAAGGAACTTTCAGCTAACTTGAAAATATTAAAAATAGTTAACCTTGGTTTCAAAACAGTTTGAATCCGATTTAACAGTTGAGATAACTAGAGGATGGGAAGCACAAGCAATACTGCAATGTACACCTACTGGTTAATCAACTGCTAGTTTTTTCTGGAATCAGGAGTATCAGTATGAAACTTCAAAGTTGCAAGAAAACAACTTCAAGAATTAATGTAGCAAAATTCTCCAACTAGAGATTTAGAGTACTAATTCATTAAATAGTAAATTGATCGTATGTTTGTCAAGAGCTTTTCATAAAAAATTCATCTTTTTATGGCTTCTTTTCACAAACTTTATATTTGATTTATCAATTCATTAAATTAAACTTTGTATCAAAAAATCTATTTCTATTAAGCTAATAAGATTCATATTGTTTTTTAATATTTTTAATAAAATTCAATCATCCAATATCTGTCACGAATAACGAGTGATTATACACAAAAACTCCCGAAGTGAAAAGTAAAAAGTTGTAAGGAACTTCCAAAAAATAAAATATCCAGTAAATAATAAAGCAGCGTGCGCCAAAAGCACTCTGAGCGTCTCTTTGGGACGCTCACCTACTTCTTGTATTGAAGTCTCAACCAGTCACCACAGTCAATTGAGCTCGTCGAGTTCACGTTATTTGGAAGTCCTTATCATGACTGTGGGTAGTCGTGAGAAACGAACGGGATTTCTACAACTTCGCCCTCAACTTCTTCTACATGGACTTTCAAACCAGCACCACCAGCCTTAGTGCGGATGTAGCCAAGCCCAAAGTGACCATCAAGAGTTTTTGTGTAACTGGTTAGTTTGCCAACTTTTTCATCCCCAATGGTAATAACACTTCCTGGTTCGGCAGGACCACTGAGGTATATTCCCCAAAGGTGCTGTTTGACACCTTTATAAGTGTTTAACCGAGTGATCGTTTCTTGTCCTATATAACACCCTTTATTAAAGGAAATAGTCTGCCATAAACCCGCTTCCAAGGGATTGTATTCCTCGGTGAGTTCATGGTCTGGAGCGGGACGACCTTGTAATATTTGCAACATTTTCCAAGTGCGATCGCCCATTGGAACAGCCCCAGCTTCCAGGATTTTACTCCAAACCTCTTCCTTGGCAGAAGCTGGCAAAATCAGGGTGTATCCAGGGGAAGCCAAGCCACTACCAATGGCGACAAAACCCTCACTCACTGAAGGGATGGAGATGTGAGTCCCATAAGGTTGACCAATAATTGACTCAGCACCCAGCTTTTGGATAACAGCATCACTTTCTGGTCCAATAAGGCTGAAAGTAGCAGTTTCGTCAGTCACATCTGTCAATTGCACCTTGTCAGCAAAGAAGATGTAGCGGTCTAGCCATTGCATGAGAAACTCGCGACGGTTTGGCGAAACGAGCAACAACACAGCATCTTCCAGGATATATGCTGTTACCAAGTCAAGAGTGCGGGCGGTAGAATTCACAAAAACCGTATCACAACCTTGTCCTGGCTTGAGGCTTTGGATATCGTTGGTGCTTTGATTGTGTAAGAAGCGGAGGCGATCGCCATCAGAAACTTTGATGCGTCCCCAAAAGGAGCGATCGCATACTGCAACAGAGTTTTGTACCGCTTGGATCGCCGCTGCATTGTTGGCGTCAATGGCAGATGTAGACATAGTTATATCTTCACACTTTGCCGCTAGATTATACGCATTGAAAAGGGAGCATCCCAAATGTTTACATTTATGGGTTTAAATCCCCAACTCAAAATGTCTTTAATTTTGAATTTTGAATTTTGAATTTTGAATTGTTAATCGGATGTTCCCATTGAAAATCTTAGCAAAGAAAGGTTTTGGGTAAAAAAAAGAAATTATTTTCTCCCAAAACCTTGACCCCGCTTCGTCTTTGACCAAACGAATAATTCACCATCTTCACCACCTGCAGCAAGTTGCTGACCTTGGGGATGCCAAGCAAGACTTGAAAACCCAGACGAAACTCCCGTAAGAATCTCAGAGACTTGCGTTGCTTTTTTCCACAGACAAATCCAACCATCAGCACCAGCAGAAGCAAGCAGGAAGCTTTTAGGTGCAAAGGCTATTGCTTGAATGATATCAACATGATTCGTTAAGACTCTTGCTTCCCAACCTAAGGAATCATCAGCCTGCTTTTCCCACACCACTATACCATCAACACTGGAACAGGCGACCAGAGGTACATCTTGTTCGGTGCTTGGTTCTGACCATGCAATTTGGCGAATTTTGCCAGGAAAACCTCGCATGACCCAAGGTTGTGCTTCGCCATCACAAGAGAATAGATGAGATTCCACAACAGTGATGGTACGGTCCATATTACCAGAGGCAAGGTATTTTCCATCCGGCGACCAAGCTATTGCTAGACTGGCGGAAGGTATATCCAGGATGTACGGGTCATCATCCCAGTTTTGGCAATCCCATACCTTGGCTCCCAGGTAACCACCAATGGCTAGGTACTCTCCATCGTAACGCCAATCAATACCAAAGACCGATGAGTTATCAAAATTCAAAGTGACGACAGTATCGTGAGTGTCAGCATTCCATACTTGAACATAACGCCCTAAGCTAAAAGCTAGCAGATTGTTGGTAGGACTCCATGCCAGCTTATCAACCCAAGCAGGAGCATTTTCCAAAGTGGCGATTAATTCGCTTTCTCGCCAGATGTTCACTTTTCCATCCTGTCCCCCAACGGCTAAAAATTGCCCATCTTTGGAAAAGGCGACACAGTTTACTGATTCACCTTTTCCAGTCTGTAATGTTGTCAGGTCACCATCTCGCCATAGTACGACTTCACCAGCAGCAGACGTTGCTGCTAGGGTTGTTCCTTTTGGGGACCAGGCGATCGCCGTGACATAATCCGAAAGCGTCCCTGAATATTGCTCTTCAAATTCCTTAGACTTGAGGGTTGAGGGGTTCATGGTTGTGTATGGAGGGGGACAAGGGGACAAGGGGACAAGGGGACAAGGGGACAAGGGGACAAGGGGACAAGAATAATCTTTGACTAATGACTAATGACTAATGACTCATGACTATTTATTTTTTGCTTGAATCTGGTCAAAAACAGCACCATCGTCAAAAAACTTCTTCTGAACTGTGTTCCATCCGCCGTAGTCCTGAACTGTACCCAGATTTTTGATCTTGGGATATTTGTTTGCAAGTTCTTTCGTCTGTGGTGTCTCCTCTACAGGTCGGAATCCGACTTTGGCAAATTCCTGCTGTGCTACGTTTGTGTACAGGTATTTGACAAAAGCTTCAGCAACTTCCCGAGTCCCGTGTTTATCGACATTCTTATCTACAATTGCGATTGGATTGTCGATGGAGATGTTCACATCAGGAATAAGGTAATCTAATTTCTCGCCCTTCTGTTGTGCTAGAACAATTTCGTTCTCGTAGTTAATCAGTGCATCTCCTTGACCCCGCTTGGCAAAGATATCAGTTGCTTCACGAG
>JAAUSC010000141.1 GCA_012031965.1 Scytonema sp. RU_4_4 | reverse complement strand
AATCAACTATGGTCCAGGGTATCGCGTTTATTTGGTCAAATAGGTTTAACAATAATACTCCTTTGTGTGGTGGCGATAAAAGTACTCAAGAACAAGACATTCTTATAGCTAGAGAATACTGGAGAGATTATGAAAGAAGTGAAAACACCAACAAGTAGAAGTTATAAAGAATATTTAATTTCATCTCTCAAAAACTCAGAACATGCTGCTTCATATATTGCGGTGATGCTGGAATTAGATGAAGAAGGTTATGACTCCGAACTGCTGCGTTCAGCACTGAAAGATGTTATGAGTGCGCGTGTGCTATCTGATAATCTGCTATATAAATCCTAGACAAGTCTAGACATTTATTTCTTGCTTCTATGGGAGCATGGGAGCGGTTATCCCTCAGCAAGCTTTCACGCTTTAGCCAAACGTGATAACGAGGTCTTACACGAAATTTTTGGGCAGGCTTCCTGCGATACGCGTGGTGTCTCCTTGATAAATCGAGAAGTTTTAAAGCCTGCCCAAAAATTAGGGGACAAATGCGATAAGTTAATCGCAGCGTTCAAATCCCTGTCCATCGAATACCCACAACTTTTACAGTTGTAAGTTCTTTCTTTTAGCGGCATATCTTGAATATGTCCACAATTTGAGCAGGTTTTACTTGATGGGAACCAACGGTCAGCAATGATTATTTCACAACCAAACTTTTTCGCCTTATATTCCAACTGCCGTTTCAACTCATAGAATCCGCAATCAGCTATAACTTGCGCTAATTTGTGGTTCGATAGCATCCCAGAAATATTTAAATCTTCTACTACTATTTTGGCGTGGTTTTTGCATAAGAAAGTAGTGACTTGATGAAGAGTATTATTTCTGATATTGCCTATCTTAGCATGATGTTTTGCAAGTTGAATTTTGGCTTTATGTCTGTTGCTAGAACCTTTAGTTTTTCTGGCAAACTTTCGTGATAGTCTACGAAGCTTCGCTAGATGAGTCTTGTAATGCTTCGGGTTAGGGAATACCACACCAGTGGATAATGTAGCAAGCTCTTTCACCCCTAAATCAACGCCCACAACATCATGATTTTTAGCTGTTGGTTCATGGCTTTGTTCGTAAGCAAAAGCTATAAACCAGCTATCCGCAGTACGTGATATTGTAATTGATTTACAAGTGGTATGCGGTAAACCTTCGTAAGTTTTAACCCATCCAATGGTAGGGAGCTTTATTGACTTACCACCGATTGGAATTGGTTTCCCACCAGCGTCTATCGTAAAAGAATTGTGATGTCCTTTCTTTTTGAAATTCGGATAACCACCTTTTCCACTAAAGAATCTTGAAAAAGAATCACCTAAATTATCAAAAGCATATTGAGTTATTTTTTGACAAATACCTTTTTCTTTAATCCACTCGAACTCAGGTTTTACGTGGTTGTTAAAGAACTTCTTCAAAACGTATTTGTTAGGCTTTAGTCCATCTTTGTAAAGGTGATTCCAAGTAGCAAGACCCCAGTTGTAAGTAAATCTTGCAATACCTGCATGTTTACTCATTATCGTTTCTTGGGTTTTACTCAGTTTTAACTTTGTTTTGATGGATAAAAGCATTGCTCGACCTCAACACTGAATGTCTTTCTTGTCTAATTCTGTTATATCTTGTAAGAGTCTTGACAGATAGTCCAAGCTTTTTTGCAAATTCGTTTGGTTGAAACATAAAAACACCTGTAGGTTTGTCGACAAGTGTACAGCTTTGTCTATTAAAAGACCAACTAGGTATATACTCTCCTAAGCAGCCAAACAGCACTATGAAAAATTAGACAAGATACTCGTAGAAACTGGAGGTAGTGAAATTCACACTCTGATTTCGTTCCTTGATGCACTAGGTTTTCGGATTGCCATTTCTCTTAAAGATTAATACCCAGTAGCCATGCCAATTACAGTAGAACCCAGCAGCTTATCCCTCAACGATGTTCATCGCCTGCTGAAATTGCAAGAAGAGCCTATCGGCTTATTCACAGACTTCCTAACTCTAGATCCTCTCACGGATTTTGAACAGCAGGATTTATTGAAAATTAAGAATGACTTCCGGCGTTACTTTAACGCAGGTAAAATCTCTGAAGGACTAGTAAAATTTTTGACGCTAGCACCTTTGATGCGAGCAGCAGGATTCTACGATGCTCCGATTCGCTTGACAATGGAAGATGTGATCGCGATCTGCGCTTCGCAGCAGCGCTTCGCTATCGCCATCGAAGATGAGGAGACTAGCATCAGAGGACGGATGGATATTTTAGCAGTCAACAACGCTCAAACCACGACTGCGCCACCTTTTTGGATTTTAGTGATTGAGACGAAAAATAGTTTAGTTGAGGTCTTTGAGGGTTTACCCCAATTACTGAGTGATGCTTTTAAGAGTTTAGAGCAGCAAACATCAGTTTGGGGTCTGGCGACAAACGGACTGCGTTATCAGTTCGTACATTTAAAACAGGGAACTCCCCCAACTTATCAGTTAATGCCCTCACTCAGTCTGAATGAGTCTGAGGATTCAATTCGGTTGTTGCAGGTTATGAAAGCGATTTGCCAGTTAGAGAATTTTCAGGTGAAAGCGCCAGCCCTAAAAGCAAACTAATCAATAAACCTTTCTGGAATTCAAGCTGTGAAGCTGGAAGTTATCAGTATAATGCCGCTTGACAAAAAAGCTTATAACCATCCAAATACAGTTAGTGTCCGTGAAAATTTGGAAAATCTCCGGGCTGCGATCAGTGCTGGTAATTCTTGGTGGGGCAAAGTTCTAAAGTTTTGGTGAGGAAGCTGATAGCAAGTTGCTGTCCACAATGTCATTCTGTAGACGCTTTGCGGCTTCCCGCAGGGTACGCGATCGCCCCTTTGCCAAAAATCGCTCTCCCTTCAATAAACCCATTACGTTCTAGACTGGAATTAAACTGTCAAGTCAATGTGATTATGCAATATCAAGATATTATCACTATTGAACCCGGTAAGCGGGGAGGTAAGCCGTGTATTCGCGGGATGCGGATTACGGTATATGATATACTTTCTTACCTAGCTTCAGGTATGACCTACGAAGAATTACTTAATGATTTTCCTTATTTACAGAAAGAAGATATTCTAGCTTGTCTGAGCTATGCCGCTGAACGAGAACGGCAAACACTTATTGTTCAGGCATGAAATTACTATTTGAGCACAATTTATCACCCCGTCTGGTTGTCCATCTTGCCGACGTCTACCCCGACTCGAATCATGTTTACTTACTAGGACTGGACACAGCCGAGGATAATATGCTCTGGGAATATGCTCGTGACAATGACTACATTATTGTCACAAAGGACTCAGATTTTCAAGAATTGACTATGATTCGAGGTTTTCCCCCTAAAGTTGTTTGGATACGTCGTGGTAACTGCACAACTGGTGACATTGAATCGATGCTTCGTTTACACATCGAAGATGTCAAGACACTCAGCGAAGACCAAACTTTTGGGATACTCACACTCTATTAACAAGTTTACAAATCTCGTCCATCAGCTATTTTTTCTTGATGAGGTTTCTAGAATCGACAATTCATCATCCAAATCCAAAATGACGGAAGTGGATTGGTTTTCAAAATTTACCACATACACGTTAAGCTGGATTTAAGTAGCATTTTGTTGCGCCTTTTCTATAAAATTCGCTGTTTGATCTCATTTTTTGATTTTTGCTGTTTTTTGAAAACTGGAATGCTAGATAGAATATTTGATTACCTGAATTTCCATTTCAGCATAGAAGCTTCCATAGTCCTGCTGGTTCTCATCTTTTTAGAAGCTGTGCTGTCTGCTGATAATGCGATCGCCCTCGCTGCGATCGCCCAAGGACTAGAAGACAAAAAACTCGAACGTCAAGCGCTGAACATTGGTTTGGTAGTTGCTTATGTCCTACGAATCACCTTACTTCTGACAGCTACATGGGTGCAACAATTCTGGCAGTTTGAGTTACTAGGTGCAGCCTATCTCTTGTGGCTAGTATTCCAACATTTTACTTCTGAAGAAGGCGAAGATAATCAACACCACGGTCCCAGGTTTAGCTCTCTGTTGCAAGTGATCCCCATCATCGCCTTCACAGATTTAGCATTTTCTCTTGATAGCGTCACCACTGCGATCGCTGTTTCTGATGAAACTTGGCTTGTCCTTACGGGCACAACCATTGGTGTTGTGACTCTGCGTTTTATGGCAGGTTTATTTATTCGCTGGTTAGATGAATATGTCTACTTGGAAGATGCAGGCTATATTACTGTAGCATTCGTAGGCTTGCGCTTGCTCCTCAAAGTCGTGAATGATTCTTTTGTACCACCACAATGGGTCATGATTACTGCGATCGCCCTCGTCTTGGCATGGGGATTTTCTAAGCGAACACACCCAGAAAAAATAGAACAACCAGAGAAAGTACAACAACCAGAAAGAACCGAACTTGTAGAAGGAAGTAGAGAATAGGAAGGAGTGAGGGAGATAAGAATTTTGAATGAGCGCGTGAATTGTCTTATCCCCTCTCACTTCCTAAGTTACTCTTGTAACCAAGGTGTTATGATTGGTTGCCAAGAGACTAATTCTTCTTCTTTAAACCACAGAGCAATTTCCCGTTGTGCTGTCTCGATAGCATCGGAACCGTGAATGAGGTTGCGACCTATATTAACGCCAAAATCACCTCGAATTGTACCTGGTTCTGCTGAAAGTGGGTTTGTTGCCCCAATAATTTTTCTGGCAGATGCGACAACGCCTTCACCTTCCCAAACCATCGCCACGACTGGAGCGGAAGTGATAAAATCTACCAACCCAGCAAAAAAAGGTCTTTCCCGGTGAACATCATAGTGCTGTTCAGCCAACTCACGACTGACTTTCAAAAACTTCAAACCAACAAGGGTAAAGCCTTTATCTTCAAAGCGACGAATAATTTCACCGACTAGTGCGCGCTGCACGCCATCAGGCTTAATTGCTAAGAATGTGCGTTCCAAAGCTATCTCCTCAAATTTACTGAATTTGTCTTTTGTCTTCGGTCTTTTATCAGCCAGTGCTGCTTTGAGGGTAACCCAAAGCCAGACAACTGACTCTCCCGTTGGGCGAACCCTAAGGATCTTCTGCATTTTGTCAGGAATTGATGACAAAAAAGTTGTGATGAATGACCAATAACAAATGACCAATCTGAGAATATCTCAGAAAGTATCTCTAAGTGCATATGCGCAGACAGACGAATGCGCTAAATTGTATTTTCGTGGGTGTAACATAGAGGTCAGTGAAGAAATGCGTGTAGAGCCAACTGAGACATCAGAAGAGGTGGTGAAACTGCCGTCCAATGGACACAAAACGGAATTGAAAAACAACAAACAAAAAAAGCTGTTACCACCAGCCACATCACCAGAAGCGTCTCGCCTGTGGACAATTGAAAATAGTGAAGAACTTTACCGAATAGAAGGTTGGGGACAGCCTTACTTTTCTATCAATGCAGCAGGTCATATCACTGTTTCACCTAAAGGCGATCGCGGTGGTTCTTTGGATTTGTATGAACTCGTCAACGCCCTTAAGCAGCGTAACTTAGGATTGCCCCTCCTGATTCGTTTCTCGGATATTTTGGAAGACAGGATTGAGCGGTTAAACTCTTGTTTTGCCAAAGCGATCGCCCGCTACAACTATCCTGGTGTTTACCGTGGTGTTTTTCCTGTCAAGTGTAATCAGCAAAGACACTTAATAGAGGACTTGGTGAAGTTCGGCAAACCCCATCAATTCGGTTTAGAAGCTGGTTCTAAGCCAGAATTAATGATTGCCCTAGCTTTATTGGATACACCAGGAGCGTTGCTTATTTGTAACGGCTACAAAGACCGAGAATACATCGAAACAGCAATGCTGGCACAAAGATTAGGGCAAAAGCCGATTATCGTTATAGAACAACTCGAAGAAGTTGATTTGATAATTGCAGTCAGCCAACAATTGGGGATTGACCCAATTGTCGGCATGAGAGCTAAACTGAGTACCCAAGGCATGGGACGCTGGGGAACCTCTAGCGCGATCGCGCTAAATTTGGTCTAACTATGCCTGAAATTATTCACGCAGTTAACAAGTTACGCGAAGCTAACCTGTTGGGTTCCTTACAGCTGTTACACTTCCACATCGGCTCGCAAATCTCTGCTATCAATGTGATTAAAGATGCTATCCAAGAAGCCAGCCGTATCTATGTAGAGCTAGCAGCTTTGGGAGCAAATATGAAGTATCTCGATGTAGGCGGTGGCTTAGGTGTAGATTATGACGGCTCACAAACGAATTTCTACACCTCGAAAAACTACAATATGCAGAACTATGCCAATGATATTGTGGCAGAGTTAAAAGATACTTGTGCAGAGCGGAAAATCACCGTACCAACACTGATAAGCGAAAGCGGACGGGCGATCGCCTCCCATCAATCAGTGCTGATTTTTGATGTTCTCAGTACGAGCGTTGTCCCTCTTGACTCACCAGAACCGCCAAAAGAGGATGAATCTCCGGTTATTACTTACCTATGGGAAACCTATCAATCTGTTAATCAGGAGAATTACCAAGAACTCTACCACGACGCCACCCAATTCAAAGAAGAAGCCATCAGTCGCTTTAACTTAGGGATTTTAAGTCTGACCGAACGCGCTAAAGCTGAAAGGCTTTATTGGGCTTGTTGTCAAAAAATTCTTGAAATAACGAGAAAACAGGAATACGTACCTGACGAACTAGAAGACCTAGAACAAATCATGGCTTCTATCTACTACGTCAATCTTTCTGTCTTTCAATCTGCACCCGACTGTTGGGCGATTGACCAGCTTTTCCCTATCATGCCAATTCACCGTTTGGGTGAAGAACCAACACGGCGAGGAATTTTGGCAGACCTGACATGCGATAGTGATGGTAAAATTGACAGATTTATTGACCTGCGAGATGTAAAATCAGTTTTGGAACTGCACTCCTTCAAACCAGGAGAACCTTATTATCTGGGAATGTTCCTCAACGGAGCTTACCAAGAAATTATGGGCAATTTGCACAACCTCTTTGGCGACACCAACGCAGTTCACATCCAACTGACTCCAAAAGGTTACCAAATTGAACATGTTGTTAAAGGTGATACCATGAGTGAAGTGGTAAGCTACGTCCAATATGACTCTGAGGATATGGTGGAAAGCATTCGCCAGCGTTGCGAGTATGCTTTAGAAGAAAATCGCATCACTTTGGCGGAAGCTCAAAGATTGCTACAAACCTATGAACAGAGTTTGCGACGGTATACTTACCTGAATAGTTAAAAGTTAACAGTCAAAAATCCACAGTCATTAGTCATCAACTAGTAACTAATGACTAATGACTAATGACTAATGACTAATGACTAATGACTAATGACTAACTAGCATTATTTCCCAACAATTCAGCAATAGCTTGCCGTTCAGCTGGGGTATGAGATGGTGGATCTTGACGAGCATCGGTAATGAGCCAGTCTAGAGCAGCTGCTTGGACATCTATCGTTGCTCCAGTCTTGTCTACGCAGTAACGACCAAATACTAACTTGTCCACAAGCCGTACTCCTGGTCCGAGTCGTGACCATTCAAAAATCACACTGTTCTCCACCGTAGCACCACTGCATATCCAGCAATTTGGACCTATCATCGTAGGACCGACGATTTTGGCTCCGTCTTCAATCTTTGTCATGCCGCCGATGTAAACTGGACCTGTAATATCCACTTTGTCCCAGTTTACGGCAACATTCATGCCAGTGTAGATACCAGGTGCGACTCGTTGTCCAGGAATTTGCACATTCTTAATTTCTCCTGAAAGGACACCACGAATTGCTCGCCAGTAGTCTGGTACTTTACCAATATCCACCCATTCAAAGTCCATTGGAATAGCGTAGAAGGGCGCACCAATTTCTACCAGTTTAGGAAAAAGCTGGCTGCCGATGTCATACTCTACCCCAGACGGGATATAATTAAAAACCTCTGGCTCAAAAATATAAATACCTGTGTTGATATTAGTGCTAAGAGCTTCCTCAACCTTGGGCTTTTCTTGGAAAGCCTTAACGCGACCATCTTCGTCAGTAACGACGACACCATAGCTAGAAACTTCTTCCTTGGGCACGGATTTCATGATAATCGTGGCAAGAGACCCCTTAGATTTATGCCACTTTACAGCTGCTGTCAAATCCAGATCAATCAGGGCATCACCGCAAAGTACAACAAAGGTATCATCAAAGAATGGGTAAAAGTTTTGGATTTTCCGCATTCCCCCGGCAGATCCAACAGCTTCCCCCACAAGATTACCTTCAACAATACGACCTTCAAAAGAATAGGCAATTTGCACACCAAACCGCTGACCGTCACGGAAATAACTTTCAATTTCCTCTGCTAAATGACTGACATTGACCATAATCTGGTCAAACCCATGCTGGCGTAAAAGCTCTAGTAAAAATTCCATCACTGGCTTCTGCAGAATGGGCATCATCGGTTTGGGCATTGTGTAAGTAATCGGACGTACGCGAGTACCTTTACCAGCCGCGAGAATCATCGCCTTCATATATCTTTATCCCTCAACCACAAACCAGTTTACTGTTATCAAGTCATATTTCATCATGAGTTTATTTCCGTTCTAAGTTACCCATGAAAGCACGGTCCACAGAAATCAAGAAATTTTGGTGCGCTCATAGGCATAACCGAATTAAAGTGTGAGGTATAAAATCTCAAGAAAGTATAAAATGTGGAGTATAAAACTTTCATACCCTAGCCTTCAGCCTTGACACTTCATTGCTTTCTATTACTCTTTATCCTACTCTACCCTACCCAACGGATGCGCCTCCTACCGGGTCTACGGAAAGACCCTTGAGTTTTACGAGAAGTCACCTCTTTGCAGGAGATAGCAACTCCCGTCAAAGTGTCTATTGGCGTCTACATCGTTCCATTGGTTATCTTTTCAATTTAATCGGATTTTAGAATTTACTGAAGCCATACTCCGAAAATCATAAATATTCCTATGTTGCACACTCTAAATTCACAGGAGTATCTATGGATTTCTTGTTGGCTGAATCTGTTAGTAACCTGATTTTGATATCTTGATAAAATTCCTCCTGAAAGAGCTCCACCTTTGATTGAGCACAAAGCAGTAGTAGCGCCCAGAAAACGCTAACAACTAAATGGCTATGCTGTGATGTGTGTGCATTATTGTGTTGTGGTTGCTTTGTCTGAGTCCACAACTCCACAAGCTGCTCAAGATTGAGCCAATTGTTCTGTAAACTCAATTGTGTTGCCACACTTTGCAAGAGTTGCTCTAGTTCAAAAGCCACCTCTGTAAGATTTTCCTGGTGAGCCAGTTCTAATGCTGCCCGCATACTTTGCAAACTAGGTTGCCTTTTCTGACGGACAGGTTTATTGGCTTTTTCTACCAATTTCAATTGTTGCGCCATAACTTGCAATTGCTCAATCAATTCTTGCAGAGTCACGCGACGCTTGGAGGGGGGCATTGCTGTTGGACGACGACGCAAATGCCGCTCTAATGGTAAGCGTTGAGCTTGATAGATGATCCCATCTTCACTCTGGGACAATGCATCACCGACAGCTTCTTGTTCTTGGGCTGATGATTGCAATTGCATCAAAGTATTTGCTTTAAATAACACAAGTCTAGATGCTGACAAAAAAGCCTGCCCTGATTGAGATAAGTCGGCTTCATAGCCCTTGGTCGTTGTCTCCGGTACCATTAGTTCCAAATAATGGTCAATCACCTCAATAACCTTGACATCCCAAGGGTCTATTTCCCCAAGTTCCGCCTGATGAATCAGGCATGTAATTTTTTCCAATAACTCGGAAGCATCCATTAATTCTTTGAATATTGGATTTGGTGATTTTGTGTTAAGAATTGCTATTTTTTGTTAGTTGCTTTTAGTCAGTGAGTCATCGTTAGTTGTTCCACTAACGATGACTCACTCACCACTAAGCAATTCCCTTATTGGATGATTACTTGTGCTTCTTTTGCTAAAGAATCATTCATTGGAGGTAGAGCAAGTTTCAAAGATTGAACTTCTGTTTGGTAATGTTCAACCTTTTTTTCCAGTTCCTTAATTTGGACATTTTTCTGTCGCACTTGTTGGCTAGAAAGTAGCAGTCGTTGCCAATGTGTCCAAATGCTATACAACCAAGCCAGAGCTGCTCCTATCCCACTTGCCAAAACTAACTCAACTGCAATTGGCGCTTCCACCTGTACTTCTGGAACGACATTTATTGTTCCAGTTTGAGTGTTCTCAAGGGCAAATAAAGCCAAGGCTAAACACAAGATAAAAATGATCACAAAGTTGATTTGTTTCATTGGAAACTAAAGACTAGGTAATTGTTTGTGCCCAATGCTTCCCTGAAAATTGTAGCTAATACCATTTTGAATTGTGTGTGAAAATAGCGCAACCTGCTATCCAAAGGATTTTGAAAACGTTAGTGTCGCACATCCACAACAAAATGGTAAAAGAAGGTATGTAACTGGTAAAGTATAACATATGAGATTTTTATACATGCAGCCATGAAAAAAAATGGCTATAGTAAAAAAGGGTCTATATATTAAATTTTTATCAATTATTCAAAATATCCCTACTCAGTCGCACTGTTTCTTGTGTTAGTCTTTTTGAGAGCATCAAAAGTACCCTTGATGGTACCAGCAATAGGAACAGCAACTAATGTTCCTAATAAACCAGCAATCTCAAATCCCATAAGAATAGCCACAAAAATCCAGATGGGATTAACGCCAATAAAATCGCCAAGTAACTTGGGACCTAACAGATTATCTTTGATTTGCTGCATGACAATAGCAACGACAGCAACTTGAACTGCCAACCACCAACTTTGCAGCAACACCAAAAAAGTAACCACACCAATACCTAAAGTCGCCCCGATGAAAGGAATGAGTTGGGATATACCTATGAGTATGGCAAATAATAGGGCAAAAGGTACTTTGAGAACCAAGAACACAGGGGTGAGGCCAATCACCATGAACAACGCTAGCAAAATCTGGCTGAGGAAAAAGTAGTGGAAATTGAGTTGCAAAGATGTCGTCAAGGGGAATCGAATATGAGGTGGTAAGAAGTTGAAGAAACCAGACCATACGCGATCGCCATACAAGAGCATATAAAATGCCAGCACCACAACCAATATCACATTCAGTAAACCTGATAGCAGCGTCCCTGCAAATCCAACAGCAACAGAAGCCAACTGTTGCACCAAACTCTGAATGTTTGCATTGATTTGATTGCTGACCACCCTCAAATCCAGGGGTAAACGCCGCTTCTTCGCTAAAGCTTCAATATGCTCCAAATTTGCTTGACTGGCGGCTAGCCAATCTGGAATTTTATTTAAAAGTTGTATCGTTTGGTCAATGACTATTGGTACGAGGGTCACGCCAAGAAAGACCAAAAGTGTCAGAGTTACCAATACTACAATGATAACTGCCCGAGAACGGGTCAAGGCAATGTGTTCAAAGAATTTGACTGGATAGTTCAGTAAAAAAGCCAGAATTGCTGCAATGCTCACAATAGTGATGGGGTGTTGGAATAAGCGAAAAATCAGATACAGCAACCAGAGATTGAGAGCGATAATCGGACCGCTCAGACCGTATATTAACAGACGTTGAACTGAGGCTGAACGGTACATCTTATGTTATCTGTTTTAAAAACGCCTTGACACATTAAGGACAACTTGGTTAAAGCTGATGGTCATAATAGATATTTTTAGCAAATACACCCATAAACAGACTTAATAATAGGGAAATCACAGGGAAGCAAACGACGATGGATCAAACGATAGCCAACCTTCGCAAAGACTACACCTTGCAGGGTTTGAGCGAGAAGGATGTAGACACCAACCCTTTTATACAGTTTAAACAATGGTTCGACCAAGCTATAGCCGCGCAATTGCCTGAACCGAACGCCATGACTCTTGCGACCGCGACACCAGACGGTCAGCCCTCGGCAAGAATGGTGCTGCTAAAAGGTTTTGACCAACGAGGTTTTGTCTTCTACACGAACTACAACAGTCATAAAGGACAAGAGTTAGCAGAAAATCCTCAAGCCTCTTTAGTTTTCTGGTGGGCGGAACTAGAACGTCAAGTCCGTATTTCTGGGCGTGTAGAAAAAGTTTCCGAAAACGAGTCAGATGAGTATTTTTATAGCCGTCCTTTGAACAGTCGCTTGGGTGCATGGGTCTCTCATCAAAGTGAGGTGATAGAAAGCCGAGAAGTGCTGGAACAACGGATGCAGGAACTTCAAATTCAATATCAAGACCAAGATGTTAAGCGACCGCGACACTGGGGAGGCTTACGTGTGATCCCAATAGAAATCGAGTTTTGGCAAGGACGTTCCAATCGCTTGCACGATCGCTTGCTTTATACTCGCTTAGATAGTAGTAGTTGGAAAATTGTGCGTTTGTCGCCCTAATCAGTAGGAAATGAAAAAATTCGCACTTTTGTGTTTAGTCATCTTCTTAATCTGTGTTGTTTGCCTGTCCATTAACGCAGCACAGCCGCACCCTGTACCTCCCTTATGGCAGGTTTATCAGCAGTCATTCAAAACAGCCAAGTACGTTGACCTCACCCATACTATCACTCCTTCAATTCCTGTATGGTCAGGATTTGGTCCATCAAAGTTTGAACCTACCATCAATCCAAAGACTGGGCAACCATATACCTATCAAAAAGATGGCTTTGAAGCAACTCATTACGACTTATCTACTGATCAGCTTGGAACTCAGTTAGATCCGCCTGCTCATTGGAACCCAGATTATCCAGCAATTGATGAGTTACCTGCAACTTTTGCTGTGCGTCCCCTAGTTGTCATTCCCATGCAGGACAAAGTTGCTCGTGATCCCAACTATCATCTTAGTGTGAAAGATATCCAGAATTGGGAAACTCGTCATGGCAGAATTCCTGAAGGTTCAGTTGTGTTTGTGCGCTCTGACTGGTCTAAGGAATGGCCCAATCCTGCAATAGCCAAAAGAAAGAAGTTTCCTGGGGTGTCGCTGCAAGCTCTCCAGTTTCTGCACTTGCAGCGCAAGATTCTGTTCCACGGACACGAACCCCTGGATACAGATAGTACGCCCACTCTAGAAGGAGAAGCTTGGCTAATGAAAAACGGATATACTCAAGCAGAGGGTGTAGCAAATTTAGCTCAAGTGCCTGAGATAGGCGCACTTGTGGCAATTGGGTATCCCAAATTTAAAGGTGGCTTGGGAGGTTACGCACGCTATATTGCTATCTGTCCACCGAATTGGAAATATGGCGTATCGGTTGGTCAGATTCCGGAATCTCCTCTACAAAAAGCAAATAAACCACTTCGTTGGGATCAACAACTGAATGTACGGGTTCGATGATGTGAGTTTTTGAGGCAGGAAGAGGAGAAGATAACGGGGATAAAGGGGATAAGGGAGCAAGGAGAAGACGCAAGACGGTTCGGTTAAGGGTAGTTCACGTGCTTAGAAACCCGGTTTCTTAAAGAAACCAGGTTTCTGTTCGGGTGCTTATCCGAACCGTATTGGGAGAAGACGTAATTCTTTCGTCCTCCTCATTGCTCCCACTCTGTTTTTCCTGCTCAGCACTCACTACTCAGGACTATTCTGTGACTGCTTGTTGTGGAGCAAACTGAACTCTGGGATCTGGCATAAAAGTGTATCTCAGGTAAAGCCCTGCCCAAACAAACAGAATAATTAATAACGTACCGATCCCAAGAGGACTAGGAAGCCAAAAAACCACTTCTATATGGTTTAACTCTCCGGGTTTGAGCTTCCACATCAACTGATGTCCATTTTTTTCTGGAAGAATGGCATTTTCAGTCTTTTCCACGCTTCTTGCACCCCAAGGAGTGCTCAAACCAAATTCTAAATCGAGAATTGAACCAGGATTAGCCAAAACATTTCCTTTATTGGAAATCAGAGCAAGCGATCGCAAATCCAAGTCATAAATCAATCGATTCCGCACGAAAAGCAGGAAATTATTCTGAAACAAAAGTAAGTTAGAATCAATCTTTGGCAGTTGCGATTCAACTTCACTCTCAACAGACTCAGGTGTTTGACTGCTATTAGGGTGGAAAAATTCATTAAATTTTGTTTGTAATTCTCGACTACTACTGAAGGGAATTGAAACAATAACCTCTTCTTTGGAAACTCGTCGTGTTTTGCCTTCCAATTTGCGGGCGCGGCGCTCTATACTATTCAACCATTCATACACAGAATCACCACTAAAACTAGTTAGTCGCTCTTCCAACTTAATGTGCTGTACAAACTCACCGCGACTTGAATTGTCAAAATTAACACCTAGTTCATACTTAACACAACCAGATAGCAATAGGGACGCCACAAGCACAATCAACAAAAGAGGATTTTGGATTTTAGATTTAGAGCCTTCGCCGTGCGAAGGATATCTTGCTGGTCTAAGTACCCGCACAAAATTTTTTGCTAAAGCATACAAATTCATTGTCAGAAAACCCCCCAAAGTCAATTACAAACTCAACCAAAACAAACCACCTAATGTTAAACCAATGACAATCAATGCCATCCAAATAAATCGATTATCTCTGGTATTGACCTGAGTGAGATCAACAAATTCTCGTTCAGGAGGCATCTGCTTTTTGGAAGATTTAGTATTGTTTACAGCAAGACGAATTTTGGTTTCATTGTCAGGTATTGCATTTAAATCGGGAATTTCGGTCATCCATTCCCTTGGTCGTTGTAACCTTGGTGCTTTGAGGATGTAATGCAACTCCCTTGCTTGTTTGCTCGTTTCCGAATGGGGATGGCGCTTGAGTTGTTCACAAAGGGCGATCGCCTCTTCTGTACGCCCTGCTGCTTCATAAGCTGTAACCAGCCAAATTTGTACCTCACCACCGAGGCGAGAATTACGGGATAAGAGGGCGATCGCTTTTTCTAGTTGTTCAATGGCTTCTCGGTACAGCCCTTTTTCAAAGGCGGCTTTACCGCTCTGGTACGTAGCTTTGGCAATTTCTAGACTTTCAGAACTCACGTTTTGCACAAAAATCAGCACTGCCTTTATTTTGCCAATGCCTGTAATATTTTGGGAGTCCTTTTTTGAATGATTTTCCAAGCGTCAAAGCGATTGGGTCAGCTTCCCATTCAACAGAACCAATCCCAAAAGGAAGTCTAAAAGATACTTTTTTTATTTTGGCAGGGTCGGATTTAGCCAGAAATTTTTCGCAACTACTATTATGTCAATCCAATCAAGTGACTAAAAACCTAATATTTGGCATTCTTGCCCAATATTTCACTAACGGTATCCGTATCTTGGTAGGCTCCCAAAACGGCAACACAGAGTTATGGTTTATAGTTAATACTGAAGTACAAGCCTTTGTCTTGAAGATTATCTCCCTTAGTGCGTAACTCGACAAGCGGGATAGCATAATCCAGTCGTATATTAAGTTGTGGAAATGGTCGCCACAAGACTCCTAGACCAGCACCTGCTAAAAAATTATCGCCTGTTAACTTATTGGGATTTCCTGATTGATTCCACACTGCTCCCATATCAAAGAAGGGCGCAATTTGAAGGGTGGGTTTTCTAGCTTTATTGCGCTGGAGAGTGATACGATTTTCAACAGAGAAGCGGAAACCATTATCACCAAATCGAACATTCTGGCGATAACCTCGTAACGATTGACCACCGCCAATAACGAACTGCTGAGATGGGAGCAAAGCATCAGGTGTTAGTTGGAGGTCTGTTTGCATAATCAGTAAATTATCGTTCCCTAGTTGTTGTAACCATTGCAATTGACCTAGCCAACTTATAAAATTTCCATCAGGAATCGAGTTGGGATTGTTTGTGGCATCAAACAATCCAGTTCCAAAGCTAAACTGCGATCGCAAAAACCAAGTTCCGCTATTACCCCGATGAATATAGTCCTGTGCAAACTTAATGACACTGGTGCGGCTGACCCCATCTTTATCAGGACCAACCCCAAAGGGAAACGGAGTATCATTGAACACAAATGTTTGACCATTTTGAAAGGCAAACCCTATAGAGAGAGCAAACTCATTGCTATAGGAACGTATCAGTGGTTGGCGATAGGTCAATTCATAAAGTTCTGATTTAGCTCGCAATTCAAATTTGTCAAAAGGGTCTTGGACAATTTTTTCGCGCCTATCTTCAAACCTCAATTGGAGGGTACCATTCTTGGGATTGAGTGGAATCTGGTAACCAAGACTAACTGCATTGAAACCATCTTCAGTAGAGAAGTGAAACGGGTCAGCTTGAAAGGATGTAATGAAGATATCTCCAAGTCTTGCTAAGTTAGCAACACTCAGATTGGCTCTTAATCTTTCTGCTCCAACACTTGGAGGAGAAGAGTTATCAAAGCTGAAGTTAGCCTGGAAAAACCTTGTTTTTTTTACCTTGATGATAAGATAACTTTCCCCCTCCTGTAGGTCGCTTGTTTCATCTGTTTCACCAGGTTTTCTACGCGTTAGGATGGCATCTACATTTTTTTGTTCGCATAAAGATTGCGATTGTGAAGCTTGAACCTTTTTACATAAAGGGTCATCTTCATCAAATAAAGGATCTATTTCTAGCAACTTTATTTGTTCTTCTAGTTTTTTTATATTAAAAGGAGTTTCTATACCAAGTTTTACGCGGTTGTGAACATAATGTTTTCTTGAATCCTCAATTCGGTTTTCCTCATAGTCAGTAACGTAAACTTTGCGTATTTTCCCTTCAATAACACGAACAGTTACAGTTCCATCTGCACCAATTTCTGCAGATTCTGCTCTTGATGTGATGTAGCCACGTTCAATATATAGCAGTGTAATCGCATCTTTGATAGCATCCAGTCGTTCCAAAATCGCAGGGCAATTTTGAAACTTAAGCCGCTGCAGAACTTTTTCTGCATCATCATCCGAGATGAGCTTTTTTTGTTGCTCTGAGAATAAAATCTCAATTCTACGAATTTTACGAACTTGTGGCTGCTGATTAGTAGTACTGTCGGAAGCTTGTTTTGCTGGAGGACATATTGGCAGAGATGGACTCGCTGAGTGCAAAATTTCTGGTACAACCTTTGGGTTTTGCGATGATAAAGGGGTTGGACTATTTAGTTCAGTAATACCTGCAATTGGAGTATTAGCAGGTTTCAGAGAATGAGCTACATCAGGCTGAACTGGTTCAACCAGTTTAATAGCTTCATTTGAGATTAACTTATTATTTGGGTTTGCTAGAGCGGTAGATGCAGTAAAAATAAACACTAGCTGGAGGAAAATGTGATTTTTTATGTCCATCAATGTCTTTACTGCAATGCCAACAAGGCAGACTTTTGGTTCATCTACCAAGGGTAAATAATATAGTGTTCAGATAAAACTTTAACGTATAATAGGCACTCAGAGTGTAAAAAATATATAATTTGTACAGTTGAGAATTTCCAATTAAAAAAATATCCAATTAGTAGTAGGGTGCGTTATGCCTTTGGCTAATGCACCGTGATAGATGAGTGAAACATGGTGCGTTACTTCGTTAACACACCCGACAAATTAAGATTGGATGATTTATTTTTGATAGTCCTTTACCAGACTAGTAACACCTCCTGTTAATTCGCCAACAACATCATTTACAGCAGGTTGCAATTGAGTGAGGTACATTTAAGAGTTAAGAAACCGCAGATGGACGCAGACGGACGCAGATAAATCTGTACTTCACCCGGATGAAAACGGGAGCATCCCAATTTTGCAAAAACATGCTTGTCATTGCGAACGAAGCGAAGCGGAGTGAAGCAATCGCAAACTTTTGAGATTGCTGAGTCCCAAGGGGACACGCTGCGCGAACGCTTCACTCTGTTCCGCTCGCAATGACAGCTAATCATTTGAATTTGATATAACTTGCACATTTGGGATGCTCCCGATGAAAACCGCTATATGTGGTTTCCCTTCTGCTTCCTGCCTTCTTCATTTAGGCTTTACCAAGGATTACCAATAATGGTAAATGTTGCCCAGTAGTAAGGGTGCTGTAGCTCTTTACTGATTTCTTTCTTCTCTTCTAAAAAACTCAGAATTAAGAGTAGTTGTTGCTTTACTGGTTCCGATAATTCTGATTTTTTATTTTCAACTTTAAGTAAATCTTTAAGATGTGACTTTAATTTATCAAAGTCTATCTTTCCATTCTTCATGTCTAATTGAGCTTGTCTTAGCGCCTGGGCTTTAGTCATCCCTTGGCTTAAATTCCGATAAAACTCACTCATTAATATCAATGAGCCTGGGTCACTCACTTCCCATAAACTTGCCAATGTCGATTTCACACCCAGCTTGGCAGATAAACCAACGAATATTTTTCGCTACCCGCTATTCCCTGTTGAGTATCACAAGCACTCAA
>JAAUSC010000354.1 GCA_012031965.1 Scytonema sp. RU_4_4 | reverse complement strand
TTAAAATCTTAGTCTGCGTCCATTCTTCAACATGTAAGACTGTAAGCTTCCTTTTACTCTCTGTTTTTGCTGACCCATTTCATTCGACAAGAGGAGATTATAAGAAGTTTAAGTTTTTTAATCTTCGTATTTATATTGAGAAATAAACAGTTAAGTTAAACCTATCAAAAAAATAATTCCTTTAAAGTGACTTAAAAGTTATATGAAAGTTATAGGGAGCGAGCATCGCATTTATACCAGTGAGTAATTATACTTAGTGGCACAAGGTGATTTTCCCTATAAAGAGGCAAAATTAAAACCTGAAATAACTTACTGTGCAATTGCTTAAGTAAATTTTGTGGCACAACCTGCACGTCTGGCTGCCTGACACATCCATGTCAATCCTAGATTTTCTGTAGAAATTGAGTTTTGTCAGTACAGTACTTCAATGCTTACAAGCGATCGCTTGATCAAAACCATCTAAATTGATATATATATGTGTGGTGCTGTAATGTCCTCACAAAAAAATAATCACTTAATTTAATCACTTAATACAGTTGACTTTAGTGGGGTTGACAATGTATTGTCTTATGTTATTAGGGAAATCAAAATTAAAACCATTTAAATTAACTTTAAGTATCGATTCATACAATATTGTTTTTTCAAAGCATCATTGCATGGATTATAGCTTTATATTGTCTAATACTCACAACTTTGACATATAAAAAGGTGAGGAAGCAAAATATTTCAAAATAGTCAAATAGCTAACAAATAGCTGATTTAATATCTAATACAATAATTATCTGCGCTTAAACAACTAGCTAGAAGCGTATTTGTATCCAATTTTCAGAGATGTATCTATTTCCATCAGTTTTCGAGCGAGGGTACTGCGACCATAAACGCCAGTTTTGGTCGTAGGGGAATCGTGAGAGATAGCCTAGCTAGTAGGAGCATCTTGCTGTTGAATATATTTTTTGACTGTCTCTAGATTAGCACCGCCAGTTGAGGAAACAAAGTAGCCTATTTTCCAGAAGACAGGTTTGAAATAGAACTGAGCGCATCTAGTGGAAAATTCTTTTCTAATGCGACGAGAAGATACAGTTTTGAGATTATTAGCAAAAGCACTAATTTGAGCCTTGGGGTTAATATCTATCAACAGATGGCAATGGTTATCTTCCCCGTTGAACTCTTTTAGTTCGCATTCCCACTTCTTACAAGTTTCCGTAAATATCTCTTCCAGTCTTTTAAGCATGGCTGCATTAATTACTTTTTTCCTGTACTTGGTTACTAAGACTAAATGTATTGATAGGTCATAGACTGTTCCACCGCTCAACTTTTGCATATTTACGACTAATATGATAACTTAGTCATAGTCTATCAAACATAAGGAGGGAAAGCAATGCAGACAGCATATCAATTCAAGCTATACCCCAGTTGTGTGCAGTCAGATAGACTAGTTGAATGGCAAAACAAAATACGTTCGCTGCTTAACGTTTGTTTGGCAGATAGAATCGACACCTATCAAGATAGTCTTGCTCAAGGCGAATTTTGCAGTCTTAGACAAAGAGGAATCGCTACTCCTCTAGCTTGTTCGGTCAACAAATCAGCTTCTTTAGGAGAGTACTGGAAAGAAAACAAACCCAGCAGAAGAAGAGGTGACAAAACCAAGCCTTTTAATCCCCGTCGCTCGGCAGTAGAAATACATTCTTCTTTTGCTACTTTGTGGCGACAAACTAAACCTTGGTATGCCGATGTTAGTTCAGATGTTTTACAGCAAGCATTAAGACATCAAGATACGGCTTTTGGTCGTTTCTTTGCAGGGCAATCTAAATTTCCCAAGTTTAAGTCTAGTCTTGAAATTGGTATTGAGTTCAAACCAGGAACAGTCAGAATTGAAAACAACAGAATTAAGTTTCCTTTGCTTGGTTGGATAAAGTTTGCCAAGTCTAGAGAAATTGGAGACAACTGGGAAATTAGAACCTGCACAATCACTTTTGACGTGGACTGTTGGATGGTTTCAGTCTTGCTGCGCGACAACTCAATTCCAGACTATCGAAAAAAAGAGACTGAGTTAAAAACAGTTATTGGGTGTGACGTTGGAATCAAAAAAATAGTAGCACTTAGCAATAAAGAAATAGAGCCAAACCCTTTAATAGCCAAGCAACTAGAACGCAGGTTGGCTATTAGGCAGCGCAATTTGTCTCGCAAAAAGAAAGGTGGCAGCAACCGCAAAAAAGCAGCAATCTCGGTAGCCAAGGTGCATCGAGATATTCGTCGCCATCGCCAAGATTTTCAGTGGAAACTTGGAAAGCAAATTGCAAAATCGGCAGATGTAATCGTGTTTGAGGATCTTAATATCCAAGGCATGAAACGACGCTGTAAGCCTAAGAAGTGCGAACTAACAGGTAAGTACCTTCGCAACAATCAAAAAGCCAAATCTCAGTTGAACAAAGCTATCTCAGATGCAGCTTGGTACTCATTGAGAAAGAAAACTGAGCATCAGGCAGCAAAACTAGGCAATTGGTTAATTACAGTTAATCCCCGTGGCTCATCTCAAGAATGCCACAAGTGCCACTTTGTTAGTTCAACTAACAGAGATAAAGAAAAGTTTGTATGTGAAAACTGCGGACACCACGAAGATGCAGACACACAAGCTGCGAGCGTATTAGCTGCTCGTGGTGTTCAAAAGCTTGGTATAGATACCCTAACGGTGGTCAGCCGTGAAGTTACGACCAAATCTGCATTAACAGATTCTCCTTTGAGGAAGTTATCACCTGCGTTGGCAAGTGAGTCTGGTAATCCCGCTAAATACGTACAACTTGAGTTATTTAGTAGTTGGGAATGGAAGACAGGATAAATGTACTTTTCTTGTCTTCAGAATCTAAGACTATACCTCCCAAGAGGTTAGTCTTAGAGGTTCAATTCTGAATCAATAAAATCTGTTAGTGCCAAAATAAATGATGATTAATGATGATTGCTCACTGTTCATTGCCAACCTAAAATCTTAAAATAGAGTAAGAAACTACTAAGAAAATATGTTAGGAGTGTTAGGAATTGATAGATCGAGAACAGCAAGCCCCTCAGCTACCTAAACTACCAACTTCCGCAATTGAGACAGAAGAGGGTTTACAGGCAAATACCCAAAGCTGGTTTGAATATCCAGTAAAAGCTCAACCCCATCACACTGACTATGCAGGTATAGTTTGGCATGGTACATATTTAACCTGGATGGAAGAAGCAAGGGTAGAATACTTAAGATCGATCGGGATTGAGTTTGCCGACTTAGTGGCAATGGGTTGCGATCTACCAGTGGTAGAACTTTCCCTGCGCTATCATCTGCCAATTCGTTTGGGAGTATCTGCCATAGTCAAGGTTCGCTTAGTAGAAAGCATCGGAGTCCGCATCAGTTGGGACTATGAAATACAGTCTTATGATCGACAAGAAATATTCTTAACGGGGAAAGTCATCCTAGTCGGGATAGATCGCGAAAAAGGTAAGATTATGCGTCAGCTACCATCAAAAGTTCAAGAAGCATTAGTGAAACACACTACAGCCTAATTAAGGTCACAGCAATGTTGCCGCCAAAACAAATATCTACATCAGTTCCCAGAGTGCGATCGCGTTTAGCATATTCTCCTTGATAATAATAAATGTCCCCCTCAACTCGATAATCCACAGGTAAGGGGGCAATACTTGGTTCACATAAAATGATTTTGGGTTCAGGCTGATCTGCTTCCAGGTGGGGTAAATTAACATTCCAAAAGCTACCAGGAGGCAAAGGACGAGATAGCAAATCTTCCAACACTCTACTTGTCCAGCGCGTCGCCACCGACCAATCGATCACCAGAGGATTTTTAATCCAGTGAGAAATAGCAATTCCCGGAATCCCATGAATAGCAGCTTCTCTTACTGCCGCGACAGTACCCGAAATATAAACATCCGTGCCTAAATTCCACCGGCATTAATGCCCGATAGCACCCATTGAATATCAGCAGCAACTTGCGTCATGGCGATGCGAGTACAATCTGCCGGAGTACCATTAACTGCATACTCAT
>JAAUSC010000013.1 GCA_012031965.1 Scytonema sp. RU_4_4 | reverse complement strand
CCGGTCACGCTGCGCTAACACAGTCCCCTACGGCGGGAAACCCGCCTGCAGGGCTGGTTCACCGCAACGCACTGGCTCCTCTGCGCCCTCTGCGGTTTCAAATGCAAATTAAATGTGGAACAGCTTATCATGTCCGGTTAAAGACTTATCATTAAGACTGCACCCGGTGCAGGGGGGAAAGGATTTTATAGCAGTTCTCATTTGGATCAAATACAAGTTAATCTGCATTTAATCTGCGTCGAGGGTGCGGTTCCTTAATTCTTTGATATATTGCACCCAACAGAAAACTGCTATATTTCTGAATCAGGAATTGTTGCTGTATGAGCAAAAATTTTCCTAATTCGCCTGCAACTGAGCGTTCAAAGTTTTGTTAATGCGATCGCGTGTTTCTAACAAATGTGCTTTGGTGTACTCATCGTTTGAACTCAGTCCATCAAGTTTTTCATTCAATTGTTTTAGTTTATACCAAGCTAGAGACCGAGCATCTTCTGGAACACGTTCTTTCCGTAAAACCATCAGAGTCAATTTGTCAACATATTTCCTCTGCAAGCCTCTACGCAAACTAGAAATGACGATGGGCTTGCCATTTGGTTTCAGTACCTCAGTCCAAATACCGTTTTGCAATGTATCAAAAAGCTCTGGTAAAGAGAGGTTTTGATTGGCTTGATTTTTGAGTTCGATATCCTTGAGGCGGGAGAGGCGATCGCCTGACAGCAAATCCCACAACACCGAACTCTGCATATACAAAACCCAATCATGAATGGGAAAGTCCAAACGACCCATTCTGGGAGAACTCCCCCAATGTCGCCAACGCGAAGGTGCTAACTTATTCAGCAATTCTGGCGGAAAGCTCAGAGCATCCTCAGCGAAGACATACTTTTGTACAAGCTCTAACGCTTGGCGTTGTTGTTCTACAGGTACAGGCTGAAATGGTAATCTTCCTTGGGGATTTCCTGGTTGAACCCTGTAAAAAGACTGACCACCAACATATTTTGTAATATAGTAAATATTTTGAAAATAGTGACTAAATACTGTACCAAATTCTTCCTTAACATCGCTGAAACTCTCTCCAGACAAGAGGTCAACATTATTAAGACGTTGCCACATCACCAATGCATTATCCAACTGCCAATGGGAATAAAGCAAGACATTACTGCTGTTATCCCATGCATTAGCAGTTGGGTCAAGGTCAAACACATCTTCATCTGTCGAATAACTTAACTCAGGTTTGTGAGATTGCTCGGTAATCTTATCCAAAAATGGTTTTTCTGCTGCGGGAGTTGCGACCGGAATTGGTGTATATCCGTATTGAATCACCCACTCATCATAAGGTCCGATCATCTTAGGGAAATAATCTCCCTGCTTAGTACCTCTGGGCGCAACATTTGGTGGAATATAGTCCATCACTGACGAAATGAGACCCTTGTTGCGAGTGACATCTTTGTTGTTCATTTCTTCTGGAGTCAGCAAAGTACTACCACGGAAGTTATGCCTCAACCCCAAGGTATGTCCCACTTCATGTGCAATAATTAACCGTAAATATTGATGAACGAAGTCTTTCATTTGCTGATTATTTGGCGGCGCATCTCGCAAAAGCTTCATCGCCAGTGAACCGTAAGCAAATTGGTTAGCAGCTTCCATACCATAGCAAAGGTCGTACTGACCTGCCAGTTTTGATAAACGACTCGCTAACCCCTCCATTTCCGTACTCTCAACAGAGGTGTCGCGACTTTCTGTCTCTAATTCATTCGTGCAAAGCAGGCTACTTTGCATCAACGCCGACAGGGACGTCTGATTTTTTGTTTGGTTAAGCTGTGCAACTTTAGGATAATCATTCTTGAGCGCCCGGATAAAGCTACCGTCTACCAGAATATCTGCAGCTAAAATTTCTCCACTCAAGGGATTAACGCGGGATGGTCCCATAGCGAAATACCCATCTACTGTGTTAATCCAGCGAATTGTATTGTAGCGTATATCTGCTGGGTCCCATGTCGCGTCATCGGGCATTTGCTGCACTTGAATCGCATCTTTAAATCCTGCCTTTTCAAAGGCTTTATTCCACATGAGGACACCTTCTTTGATAGCATCACGGTACTCTAGGGGTACTGCGTTATCAATCCAGAAGACAATGGGTTTTTTAGGTGGAGAAAGGGCTGCACTGGGGTCTTGTTTTTCTAAATTCCAACGGTTGATGTAGCGGACAAATGAATCTCTACGTTCATCGTTAGAGATATCTTGGTAGGCAGTGATAAAATAGCCAACACGCTCATCGGCTAGACGCGAGCGGTAATTATTTTGTGGAAGTTGGGACAGACTGTAGTGAACGCGCAAAGTGAAGCCTCGAAGGTCTGGTAATGTACCACCAAAACGGTGTTTTCCACTATTGACACGGGTGTTAGTGAAGTTCAATACCGACTCGATTTCCATATTTAAAGGAAAGGCTTTAGCAGTCCCAAAATATGATTTATCGGTTGCTGGCGCAACTCCCAAACTAGAAGATAATCCAGCTAAATCCGTCAGTAGCAGATCTCCCATATCGATGAGAATTGTTTTGCGTACTGGATGAATGCTTTTGATGGATACTGAGTAGAGAACTGAGTCACTAAAAGACCGAGCAAGCGATCGCTCTTGTGGATCTCCTTCACGGGTACGAAAGTTAACATTGCGAACCACAAATTGCACTTTGTTATTCACCCGTTGAAAATAAAATAAAAAATCCTGCAACGGCATTCCACTGTAGATTCCAGCTTCACCAATACCAGATTCTAGCGTTGCTGTCGCTAAATAATTATTATTAAGTTGCTCCGGTTTAATTTCTAGATAAACTTTATTCTTTTCCTTATCTCGGTACAGAGTAAACAGCCCTGGTAATATTTCAGTCTGTTTAACAACTTTATCAAACGGCTCTAATTCTTCCTTTTTTGATGGTTTCGGGGTGACATCAGTTTTTTCCTCTGGCGAAGTCCGCTTTTCCACAATGTTCTGTACTTGCAAAAATGGTTGCTGTTCAGCTTTTTTAGTATCTTCAACAACCCAAATAAAAGATTTGCGCTGTACCTGTTGCTTCCCATCAATCACCCATACTTGCTCTCGTGGTAACCCCCGTTTCTCAAAGAAAGTAGTATTCTCCTCTGCTCCCCTGCTCCCCTTGTCCCCGTGTCGCCTTGTCTCCTTGTCCCCTTGTCTCCTCATCCCCTTGTCAGCAAAATTCTCAGCAAAATTCCCAGCTTCAGTCATTTTGATAGCCTGCGACTTGGCACTAGAAGCTGGTATACCTAAAAACAAACAATGCAATACAATGACACAACAAGTAAATCTTCTCATCCAATCTGTCCCCGGTCTTAATTCCTATTGTATTTCCGACACTTGTGTAACAAAGCTGATTCATACTCTCTTTAACTAAGTGGTAATATTCTGAAAACACTCTTAACTGCTTGTAATCAAGTAGTTACATTTCTCAGTGATTTTAGTCAATTGTCAATATGATTTTTTAGCTTTGTTGCAATGTCTGACGCTAGTAGTTTTCCCAATAAGTGCGTCTATTGCACATAATCAGTATTATCTTTACATCTGTCTTAAAAATAAGGGTAAAGGGGAAAGGTTAAAGGGAAATGGGAAGAACAATTTTCATGCTCTCGTTGTGGGCGCGATACGCTTTGCGTCAAGCCAGAGGCTTATCGCCCGTGGGGGTCTAACTTGAAAAATAGGCAGAAGACATAAGAAATGAGGATTTTCATACTTATACTTTGTTGTGTGTATGCCTGCGGCATCTCTGTAGCGAACGCATAGCGTGTCTTTAGGCAATAGCCGTGACGCAAGCCATAGGCATTGAAATCGCATGAACTTCTATCTAGAAAAAAGTAGAGATGATAATATAACAAACTAAACAAAAATAAGAGGTTACTGATAAACGAAAAACTTTTGAAGAAACAAAAAAGAATAAAGGTGTCAAGAACCAGAACTCAGTCGTACAAAATTCATTATAATCAAGTCCTAACATTTCACCCAGACTGAAAAAACTGGTTTCATGATGAAGTCCTCTTGCCATTGCAAGTGTCGTACTCAAAGATAGATTGACTGTGAGAAGGTGCTTCTCGGATTTTCACCGTCTCAGGAATCACCGTCTTAAACATTTTTGAACCAAAATGCTCCTTGAGGACATCCAAAACCTCTTTACTGAGATTGTTCCTGCGGTCATCCGAGTTGCCAGCACACCTGCTATGGCAATGAGATGATCCAGCTGCTCTCTCACCAAAGTCAAGGCGAGTTCAATCCCCTGGACTCCCAACAATCCCAAATAGCTCATGTCCACTGAGATAATCACCCCATTGCTTGCCATTAGTGCGTTGATGGCAAACACACCGACGTTGGGGGGACAATCTATCAGCACAAAATCATACTTATCCAATATTGGGGTGATCGCTTTTTTGAGTAGCAGATCTCAAAACTCACATCTTGCACAATAAAAATTGACGTATTTTTATTACTCAGTATTAAATTAACACCCTTGATTTAGCGATAAAAAGCAATAAAAATCAGGTAGCTTTATTGCACATCTTTTTATGTTGACTGGATTTGTACGGAGAAGTGCAAGATATGACAAAACAGATTTACAGTACGCTTTTACTTTTTCTTTATAAACACCCTCTTATACATTTATCAAATTTTATACATTTGTAGTTTTATGGAGATACTATTTCTATACAGCCGTCCTCATCTGTAAAAGCTATGCACATTAGTAGGGAGCATCCCAATTTTGCAAGAACATGTTTGTCATTGCGTTCGCGTAGCGTACCCGTTCGCCCTTGGCGTGCCGCAGGCATAGGGCATACGAAGCGACAGCGTAGTGAAGCAATCGCAAGATGTGGGATTGCTTCACTACGTTGCGCTCGCAATGACAATTCATCACCTGGGAGTGAATATAGAAGCCATTGCCAGCTTAAACTTAAACTGAATGAAGCAATTTATTTACATCCTTTAGAGGAGGCACAAATTAAGAATTATCTAGTTTCTATAGGTCGTTCCACACTATGGACAAATATTCAAAATGAGAAAAGCATTTTGAAACTAGTAACAAACCCCTTATTTCTGTCTATGATGCTAATAACTACTGAAACAGATTCAACTATAGAAGTATGGACACGTTTTTATAACGATAGAGAAGAAAGTTGCCGTTTTTTATTCGATAATTATATTACAGAAATACTAGAAAAAGATAAAGTAATCACACAAAAAAAAACAAAAATATGGTTAAAAAAATTAGCAACAAAACTTAAAATTGAACCTGGCTCTGATTTATTAATTGAAAAAATTCAACCTAATAATTGGTTGCTAAACAATACTCAAAAAAGAATATATTTTTCTCTATTACATCTGCACGAGGGAACTTCAGTTTAGATTTTGGATTGTGAAAGAGTGAGTAGATAAGCTTTTAGGCGCTCCATCTGTCGCAATTATTTTTCCAATGGGTATTATTTGCAGTACAAGCCTAATTTGACATCATCTTTGCAAAAAAATTCCCATCCAAAAATTATTCTGGATGAGAATCTTGATTATCAGGTGAGTACTACCCACCTGAAAAACAACTACTTAGATTCAGTGAAATCAGCGTCAATCACATCATCACCAGAGGAAGAAGAAGCGCCATCACCAGGGGTGTTAGCACCAGCGCTTGCAGAAGCTTCAGCACCACCTGCTTGTTGATAGATATTGCTACCAACAGCAAAGAGCGCTTGTTGCAATTCTGGCATGACCTTCTTGATTTGCTCGTCGTCTTCCTTAGAAACAGCGTCGCGGAGGTCTTTCACTAAACCTTCTACTTTGGTCTTATCAGCAGCGGGAACTTTGTCACCCAATTCTTGCAACTGTTTCTCGGCTTGGTATGCTAAGGAATCGGCTTGGTTTTTGCGGTCGATTTTCTCACGACGGTCTTTGTCTGTTGTGGCGTTTTTCTCTGCTTCATTCACCATCCGTTCGACTTCGATCTTATCGAGGGTGGAAGCACCAGTAATACTGATGGACTGCTCTTTACCAGTACCTTTGTCTTTCGCGGTAACGTTGAGGATACCGTTGGCGTCAATATCGAATACAACTTCAATTTGAGGTACGCCGCGTGGTGCTGGAGGAATTCCATCAAGACGGAAGGTACCCAAGCTCTTGTTGTCGCTTGACATCTCCCGTTCGCCCTGGAGGACGTGAATTTCCACGTTGGTTTGACCATCCACAGCGGTGGAGAAGACTTCTGACTTCTTGGTAGGAATTGTGGTGTTGCGAGGAATAATTTTGGTCATGACACCGCCTAAGGTTTCCACACCCAAGGACAGTGGTGTTACATCTAACAGCAAGATACCAGTGACATCACCACCAAGCACACCCGCTTGAATTGCTGCACCAACTGCGACAACTTCATCAGGGTTAACGCTTTGGTTAGGATCTCTATCCAACACCTTCTTCACCACTTGTTGCACAGCGGGAATACGGGTAGAACCACCAACTAAGACAACTTCATCAATATCGTTCTTGCTTAATTTGGCATCGCGCAGCGCGTTCTCAACAGGAATTCGGCAACGATCAATTAAGTCGGAGCAGAGTTCTTCAAACTTAGCACGAGTCAGCGTTGTATCCAAGTGTTTGGGACCATCCTGAGTAGCGGTAACAAATGGTAGGTTGATTTCCGCTTGGGTGACGCTAGAAAGTTCAATTTTCGCTTTTTCTGCGGCTTCAGTCAGACGTTGTAAAGCTTGTTTGTCCCTGCGGAGGTCAATACCTTCGTCTTTTCTGAACTGTTCCGCCAAAAAGTCAACGATTTTCTTGTCGAAGTCGTCACCACCAAGGTGAGTATCACCAGAGGTCGCTAACACTTCAAAGACACCGTCGCCGACTTCCAGGATGGATACGTCGAATGTACCACCACCAAGGTCAAAGACAAGGATAGTTTCGTTGCTCTTCTTGTCAAAACCGTATGCCAAAGAAGCAGCAGTAGGTTCGTTGATAATCCGCAGAACTTCAATACCAGCAATCTTACCAGCGTCTTTGGTCGCTTGCCGTTGAGAGTCGTTGAAGTATGCGGGAACAGTGATGACGGCTTGGGTTACAGTTTCACCGATGTACTTGCTTGCATCTTCTACAAGCTTGCGCAGAACTTGTGCCGAAATTTCTTCGGGAGCAAAAGGCTTACCGACTTGCGGACAGTCAAGTCTAACGTTACCGCTGCTGTCGCGCTGAACTTTGTAAGAAACTTCAGTCGCTTCGTGAGTGATTTCGTCGAATTTACGTCCAATAAAACGTTTGACAGAATAAAAGGTGTTTTCCGGGTTCATCACCGCTTGGCGTTTGGCGATTTGACCAACCAGCGATCGCCATTTTTTGCAAACGCAACTACTGAAGGCGTTGTCCGAAAACCTTCTGCATTGGCAATAACCTGGGGTTTACCACCTTCCATAACTGCCACGCAGGAGTTTGTTGTACCTAAGTCAATTCCAACTACTTTTGCCATTGTAGGTGCTGGCTCCGTATCACTACAAATGAATTAAGGGGAGTATAAAGGACTAAATTTTTGAACCAACTGGATTTAGAAAGCAGCCAGTTCAGCATGAATACCTTTGATTTAGTTTTCCTAGGGTTAAAACTCCAGGCTATGCTGATATATATACTGATGCCGTGTAGCCAGTCCATGAAGGGTGGTTTTCCGAACCTTGGTTAGGACGGTTATGCCTCAAAATTTTTCTTGTTGTTTCCTCATGGACTGAATTGCTTTCACTTTGTCTAATGTATGAGAATTAATACTAGGAGCAATTCGGGTGAACCGTATCGTCAATGTGGTGTTTGCCGTCTTTAAGAAAGATAACGAATGATAAAGATGTAAAAGACGTACGCTTCTACGCAAAAGCGACGAATTACGCTTAGCACAAAAAAGGCTTCTACAATAGAACAGACGTCGTTGCTGTACATAATACTTTACATAATACTTTTCGGAATTTTGAACGAGCGAATGCGTGAATTATTTATGCTATCTCCTGATCTCAAAGCCAAACTTTCGACACCTCTAAACATTGGTTCTTTTGAGGTGAAAAGTCGGGTTCTCCAGTCGCCTTTGTCTGGAGTCACGGATATGGTCTTTCGTCGGCTGGTGCGTCGCTATGCGCCTGAGTCGATGATGTACACGGAGATGGTGAACGCAACGGGATTGCACTATGTCAAACAGTTACCGAAAATCATGGAGGTAGACCCCAACGAGCGACCAATTAGTATTCAGTTGTTTGACTGTCGTCCAGATTTCCTCGCAGAAGCAGCAGTAAAAGCTGTGGAGGAAGGAGCCGATACTGTGGACATCAATATGGGTTGCCCGGTAAATAAAATTACTAAAAACGGTGGTGGTTCTTCGCTGTTACGTCAGCCGGAAGTCGCTGAGGCAATTGTTAGGGAAGTTGTGAAGGCGGTTGATGTACCTGTAACCGTGAAAACCCGTATTGGTTGGAGTGACAAGGAAATTACAATTCTCGACTTTGCCAAGCGGATGCAAGATGCAGGGGCGCAAATGATTACGGTACACGGACGTACCCGCGCCCAAGGTTACAATGGCAATGCGCGTTGGGAATGGATTGCCCGCGTTAAGGAAGTTCTTTCTATACCAGTGATAGCTAATGGGGATATTTTCTCGGTTGAAGCAGCACTGAAGTGTTTGGAGCAAACAGGTGCTGACGGGGTGATGTGTTCCCGTGGAACTCTGGGCTATCCGTTTTTGGTAGGAGAAATTGATTACTTCCTGAAAACCGGGGAAGAATTACCGCCACCCACGCCAATTCAACGTTTGGAATGTGCTAAAGAACATTTACAAGCTCTGTACGAATACAAAGGCGACAGGGGAGTGCGTCAAGCACGCAAGCATATGACTTGGTATGCAAAAGGCTTCGTTGGTGCTGCTGATTTGCGCGGAAAGTTGAGCGTGATAGAAAATGTTCAGCAAGGTGTTGATTTCATTGATAGGGCAATAGAGCAGTTGGCGAATGGGTATGAGCTGATTGAAGAAAATCAGCTGGCGATAAGCGGAGCTTAAAGCATAAAGGCTTATCGCACAGTATAGAGATGGGATGGGGTGCGTTAAGCTCTATACAAAAACAAAATTGCATTCAAAGCCAGTTATTCGAGAATGTCGGTGGAACACTCAAAGATTAAGTTTTCAGATAGTATCAACTTAGTCTTGAATCCTAGAGAGTATGCTGTTTGAGCAATCAATCGGCTTTTTATTTTGTCTGTCCTGATTCTTGCAAGAATGTCAAAAAACAAATCCAATAAACGTAATAAGAGAAACCAAACAAAATCTCGCAAGAATTCAGCGGGTTTGGTGTTCACACAGCTTAACAATCCCTTTTCTGGTCTTCCTCAAGAGATTGTGGCTGAAATAATGGTTGAAGCTGGACGAGCGCATGAAAGAGAATTCAAGGAATCTCTAGAAAAACTGTTAGAAAAGATTAGCTCTTTTGATGTCTTACATCTGATTTGTATTCTTGCTGTTTATGGTCTTTTTGTTGGAATGACCGAGACAGGTAAAACTTCTAAAAAGAAAAATTCTACAATTCACCAGGCTCATGTAGAGCTTGTTCAGGCATTAGCTTTACGTTCACCTTTTTCAGAGCAGTCTTATGAACCAATACCACCACACCAAGTTCAGGAAATTTGGGATTTACTAATCTCGTTCAACACTGCCTTTAATTTAAAGCGGCTTGTACAAATTCAAAATGCAAAAACAGAAGAAAAGAAGGCAATTATACAAGTACAAGAATGGCTACGACTGCACACCAACATTGTTCGTAACTGGGGATATTTCAGACGTGTCATTTCAATTGCGAAGAGGTTATACTGGGATGTCTGAAAAAGTCGATGAATATTATGTAGCCTTAGATCAGGGTATCACTCGAAAAAAGCCAAGTTTAGAATTAATAAAATGGTGGAAAGATATTCAACTTCGTATAGAGCAAAGAAGCCCTTATCGCTGGTCTGAAGTTGCAGTCATGTTGCTAAACGTTTCTCTCAGCGACCAACGTAAAGCTGAAAGAGGATTTAAGAGAATTATGAGGAATGTCAAAAAGAACTGGCATCAGCCAGGTCATATTAACTCAATCATCATAAATCTTCCACAACGACGCGAAGCTGTTGGATTATTAGCATTTCGAGAACGTCAACAAGATCAGCGTCATGATTCCATGCAGAATCTTGCAGAGCAAGCATTTTCGGACACTAATACAGATCGCTGCCTAGTCATCGGCATTAATATTGATGACGAAAATTGGTATCCATATAGCGTCCTGGGAGTATTTGAATGTAACCCGAGCATCAGTTGAAAGCAACCGAAAACGCAACCCAATAAGTCTCTAGCCTGCTTCGTTAAAGTTGTCGATGAAGCGAAACTCAGAGGTTGTTTATAAGGCAATAGAGAAAATGTCTTAAGAAGTAATAAGGGAGTGAAATCGTATGTCGGATTTCTTTGGAAGAATTACAGTTAACCCAAAACAGTGTGGTGGTCGTCCCTGTATCCGGGGCATGAGAATTCGGGTATCAGATGTGCTGGACTTGTTTGCGGCTGGACTGAGTGCCGAACAGATTTTGGAAGAAATGCCCGATCTTGAGGCGGATGATCTTAAAGCAGCTTCAAGTTTTCACAACAAGATCTAGTATTTGGTTTTATGTTACGGTACTTACCAGCAGGCTAACACTGAAATAATAACGAACCATTGTGAAAACAAACGCCCACATTGACCTAATGTTACGCTAACAGTAGATGGTAACGGAGGTACTGTGCAGTGAGCCAAGTCGTAATGCTGGAACTGCGTGATGAAGTGTATACAGCGTTAAGGCAACAAGCTGAAAGCGCAGGTGTACCTGTATCTGAGTGGATTGCGATCGCTCTTGAACAAAAGAGTGGATTACTGAACAAACACCAAACTGAGGCAGAAACAGAGGCAGCGCGTCAGCGTTTCCGCCGTCATGCTGGGGCTATTGATTTAGGTTATGCAACCGGAGCAAATAATGACAGTATAGATGCTGACTTAATGAGAGCTTATGGCGGAGATATAACCTAAGTGCTATTGCTCGATACATCAGGTTTACTTTGCTACGTCTATCAAAGCGAACCACAGCATCAGCAGGCAGTTCAACTTCTTGATTCTGCAAGTCGGAGCTTGACTCACAGTTATGTCCTGGCAGAGTTTGTTGCTCTGGCTCTAATTCGACGCTTTCCCCGCTTGGCTACACTAAAGTGTAATTAATCAACTAATAGCTGATGTAACTTAACTTGATGTAGTCAGATATGGAAACTAAACCAATTACAATTCGCGTCAGTGCAGATGTTGCCCGTATCTTTGAAACAGTTCCAGAAGAGCAACGGCGCAAATTTGAGGCATTGCTCAGTTTAAAGCTAGCTGAAGTGACTCGAAACAAGAGAACACTTGAAGAGGTCATGAGTGAAATCAGTCACAATGCACAAGATCGGGGGTTGACACCAGAAATTTTGGACTCGATTTTGAATGAGCAGTAGAATGCACTGCGTTTTTGACACGAATGTTATTATCAGTTCACTATTATTCGAGGGTGGAAATCCTTCAAAAGCGTTTCAATATGCTCTAAAAAATGGAGAAATTCTGCTGTCACTTGAGTTGCTGGAAGAATTGAGTGATGTGCTTAGACGCGAGAAATTCAATCGCTACGTGACTACTAAGGAGCGAGAGGAGTTTTTAGAGACGTTGCTGGAAAGAGCAGTACTGGTTGAAGTTGTGGAAAAAGTGCAGGAATGTCGTGATCCAAAAGATGACAAGATTTTAGGATTAGCCATAAGTGGGGAGGCTGAGTACATTATCACCGGCGATAGAGATTTGCTTGTTCTCAATCCGTTTCGTGGCGTACAAATTATTACAGTAGAAGAGTTTCTGAGAATAGTTGAACATGAGTAACTCAGCAAGCCCTACGTAAAGGATTAGGTGTAAGATTGGAAAAACTTAACAAAAAAGAGCAGGTACAAAACCCGCTCAATAAAAAAATATTGATTTGAAATCAACAACCTAATTTCCAATCTCCGGCGCACTCAACGATACCTCAGGCGCTATTGGCTCCGTCAAAGCGGGTACTGAAGCTCGCAACCGCGCTGTTAACTGCACAGTTGTTGCATCGTACATCTGAGTCAGTATCTTAGGATACAAACCAATTCCAATGATTGGTATTAACAAGCAGGCGATGATGAAGATTTCACGGGGTTCGGCATCTATGAGTTTCTGGTGAGAAACTAATTCTTTGTTTTCTTCACCATAGAAAATCTCCCGCAGCATTGATAGCAAATAAATCGGAGTTAAAATGACCCCAATTGCCATCAAGAACACCACAATAACTTTGAAGATGGGATTATAGGCGTCGCTGGTCGCAAAACCAACGAATACCATCAACTCAGCAACAAAACCGCTCATTCCTGGCAAGGCTAAAGATGCTAAGGAACAAGTTGTCCACATAGCAAACATCTTGCCCATTTTCTTACCAACACCGCCCATTTCATCCAACATGAGGGTGTGAGTACGGTCATATGTTGCTCCTACTAGGAAGAACAAACTCGCCCCAATCAAACCGTGGGAAACCATTTGCAACATTGCCCCATTCAATCCTAAGTCGGTGAAGGAAGCAATACCAATCGCCACAAAGCCCATGTGAGAAATTGAGGAGTAAGCAATTTTCCGTTTCAGGTTGCGCTGGGCAAATGATGTGAGGGCGGCGTAGATGATATTAACAATCCCCAAAATCACCAACACTGGGGCAAAATAAGCGTGGGCATCGGGAAGCATTTGGGCATTCATGCGAACAAGAGCGTAACCGCCCATTTTCAGCAGAACACCTGCCAGTAACATATGCACGGGAGCTGTCGCTTCACCGTGGGCATCTGGTAGCCAAGTATGCAACGGGAAGATAGGGAGTTTAACAGCGTAGGCTATCAAGAAGCCAGCGTACAGCCAAAGTTGGAGATTGAGGCTGAAGTCTTTAGCTGTGATCGCCTGCATATCAAACGTGACGGTATTGCCATGAAATGCCATCGTTAAGCCAGCAAGCAAAATAAACAGCGAACCGCCAGCAGTGTACAAAATAAACTTAGTCGCTGCGTACTGTCGCCTTTTGCCTCCCCAAATCGAAAGCAGAATGTATACAGGTACTAGTTCCAGTTCCCATACCAGGAAAAACAACAGGATATCCTGGACAGCGAAAACGGCAATCTGACCGCCATACATCGCTAGCATCAAAAAGTAAAACAGCTTGGGCTTGAGTGTGACGGGCCAAGCTGCTAGTGTCGCCAACGTGGTAATGAATCCAGTCAAAATAATGAGGGGCATAGACAAGCCATCTGCCCCTACTGACCAATTCAAACCGATTTGTGGAAGCCAACTGTAACTCTCAAACAGTTGTAAATCCGGATTGGAAAAATCATACCCAGTATAAAAAGCAGTTACAATCAGTGCAAAATCTAACAGCCCTATGGTTAGGGCATACCAGCGCACTGTTTTGCCATCTTTATCTGGAATGAAGGGAATTAGCAGTGACGCCGCTATCGGAAACAGAATAATCGTCGTCAGCCATGGAAAGTTTGCTGTATTCATCGGAAGTTGTTAGGCAGCAATAATAATGTTCGGCTATCAGCTACTAGCTATTTACTAGCAGTTTTTGCAGGGCTTGGTCTTCATTCTTAGGTTTATTTAATAAAAGTAAAGAAAGATGAAGGGAAGTCAATGCATGCTTCATCCTTCATCTTGAATACCACATATTTAGCTCATCGCTCACTGCCCTGGCGAACAGAACAGATGTCGCAAGCTACGTCTCTACATTAGGTCACACCGAAAATAATCACTAAACCCAACACAGCCGCAAAAATAATCAAGGCATAGAATTGAGCACGACCGTTTTCTAGGTATTTCAGACCTTCGCCACTGATCAGAGTGAAAAAGCCTGTGAGGTTTACGGCGCCATCAACAACGCGGAAGTCCACTTCCATCACTTGTCTAGCTAATCGCCGCAAGCCGATGACAAAAACACGATCGTAAATGTCATCAAAGTACCATTGTTGAGAGATAGCTCGTAAAGCGGCTTGATTTTTGCTGCGATCGCCACTGGGTTAATTTTACCCAACAGATACATTAAGGAAGCCAAGGTAATGCCAACCAAGGAAATCGCAACGGAAGCACCTGCCATGGTGTAAAATTCTGTCGGGTTGAATTCGGCAGCTTTTTCCACCACTTGGGCTAAGGTTTCGCTGGGTGGGAAAATAAACTCCTCAAAGTAGTTAGCAAAAGGTGTCCCCAGCAAGCCAATCAGCATTGAAGGAAGAGCCAAAACCGCTAACGGTAGGCTCATTGTCCAAGGCGACTCATGAGGATACTCACTGTGACCGTGACTATGATCGTGGCTGTGGTCATCATGGTGATATTCCTCAGTCGCTTCCAGTTCTCCTTTGGTCATTGCACCAGGACCAAAAGCTGGAGCAGCATCAAAACCCGCGACAATTCCCATTCCTGCTGGAGACTTGAGTTTTTGCCACATACCACTTTGATTACCCCGGAATTTACCCTCAAAGGTGGTGAAATACATCCGGAACATATAAAAAGCAGTCATTCCAGCAGTCAGCCAACCCACACCCCACAGAACTGGGTTCGCGTTAAATGCCTTCCCGAGAATTTCATCTTTTGACCAGAAACCAGCAAAGGGCGGGATACCTGAAATTGCCAAGCAACCAATCAAAAAGGTAATTGCTGTCACTGGCATATACTTCCGCAGTCCACCCATCAACCGCATATCCTGCGCCAAGTTGGGGTCGTGACCGACAACTGCTTCCATACCGTGAATGACAGAACCAGAACCCAGGAAGAGCATCGCCTTAAAGTAGGCGTGGGTCATTAGGTGAAAAAGTCCTGCACTATATGCGCCTACTCCCATTGCCATCACCATGTAACCAAGTTGGGAAATGGTAGAGTAAGCCAAACCTTTCTTGATGTCGTTTTGCGTAATCGCTATTGTCGCACCCAAAAACGCTGTAAATGCCCCAGTAAGAGCAATGACGTTCATTGCTGCTGGGACGTGTTCAAAAACTGGGTACATCCGAGCAATCAGGAAAACTCCCGCTGCTACCATCGTCGCTGCGTGGATGAGGGCGGAGATGGGGGTGGGACCTTCCATTGCATCTGGTAGCCAGACGTGCAGGGGGAATTGAGCGGATTTGGCAACCGGACCCAGGAAGACGAGAATCGCAAACAGGATGGCGAGTACATTGCTCAAGGAACCTGTTTGGACAAGTTGCGCTAGGCGATCGCCCATCACATCAAAATCAAAGCTTCCTGTTGCCCAGAAAAGCCCCAGAATGCCCAACAGCAATCCAAAGTCGCCCACACGGTTGACCACAAATGCCTTTTGAGCCGCATCTGCTGCTGGCTTGCGGTCGTACCAGAAGCCGACCAGCAAGTAGGAACACATCCCGACCAGCTCCCAGAAGATATAAATCTGTACTAGGTTGGGGCTGACCACCAGACCCAACATTGAGGAGCCGAACAAGCTGAGATAGGCGTAAAACCGGACATAGCCTGGGTCATGAGCCATGTAGCCATCCGTATAAACCATGACCAAAAAGGCTACAGTTGTTACAATCACTAGCATGAGGGCTGTTAGGTGGTCAATAGTGTAGCCCATGCTCAGGTGAAAGTTGCCTGCGGCGGCCCATTCCAAGGTGCGCATGTAAGGGGCGTGTCCTTGAATTTGACTCCACAGCAAAGCAAACGACAGCCCCATTGCTACTCCCGTTAAGGAGATAATCAATGCTGCGTTGAGCTGTCGCAGGCTGTTTGTCACCTGATTCAACGAGATTAACCCTAGACCGACCAGCATTGCCCCAAGAAGAGGTAATACCGGAATCAGCCAGGCATACTGATAGATTACTTCCATCACTGACGCCTACTTTTAGAATTCTTGACTAATTTGTCGGAACTGTTAATAATTGTGACACACACCCTTTAGGATAAAATACCCCACCCTGTAGTTGTTGGGTGGGGTAATTAAGCTTGGTTTTAGATTTGGTCATTAGTCAAGAGTATGGAGTTAGCTGTCTGGAGCAGACCCATCAAGACTCAAAATCTCTAGTTCTTGGTTAAAAGCTTTACCTGTGAAACGAAAAGATCCTGAGTTCATGACTAATAACTCATGACTCTTCACGCTGAGCGACAACCTAAATCCGCTGTTTTTGGTCTATGGTAAGTTTTAGGACGCTCGGTGTAACAGATTTTAATCTCTTCTAAAGCTAAGAGTAAATCTTCTCGTCCACGAAAACCTTCTAAACGCTGGCGGACTATGCCATTTTCGATCAACACTAAAGTTGGTAGTGACTTAAGCTTATATTTTGTAGCCAGTTTAAAATTGTCATCGGCGTTTACTCCCACTAATTTAATTTGGTCGCCGCATTGAGCTTTAAATTGTAATAACAAAGGGTGAATAATTCGACACAAGCCACACCAAGGTGCTCCAAAATTTACTAAAACAGGAATTGGAGATTCTAAAACTTCTTGAGAAAATGTCCGCTCACTAACCGACAACACCATGACGCCTCTGGATTTATATGGTTTTGATATCAAAACTGACTGTCAGCCGCAGGGAGTGCGTTGTCAGAATGATCTAAACATTGTTTATGGCAACGCTGACAAGAAAATTCAGTAAGACATTCAAGACGGTAACTCTCTCAAATTTTTTACTTTTAATAGTCGTTATTGAAGCAGTGTTTTTCACCAATCTACTGTTGACCTTGCCTTGGCACACACTTGACCTCCAGATACCTACGACAGACATTAGGAAGCTTTCCTTTGCTTGGTGCAAAGGGGGAACACTTCCTTTTTGGCACAGGCTTCGCTCTGCAGCTAGATGCTCTTGCACAAGTATTGAGGATTTTCTCAAGTATTTGGTCGCAGTTTGTTATCTTAATTTTTTCGCCAATTTTAATCAACTTTAATCAACTAAAGCCGATTCTAGAAAAGAAAATGGCGAATTATCAAGTTTTTTCGTGTTTTGGCAGTTGACTAGCAATCTCCCAAAGGTACAATCTCAAAACGACTAAGCGCACCCCCACTGACAGCTACTTCAGTCCATCGTACATTGATTTGGTAGCAGTTGATAAGATGAAATTAATATTTCATCTTATCAGAATCTGTTGATAAATGCGATTATGTTAAAATAATATGCTGATTTTACCTGTTGCTTGCAGCAATAGAGGGTGTGACCACCAAAGCAAGAACACAAAAATGGTAACCCCCAGATAAGCCAAACGAAAAAACTCCCGCCACAAGATGGATTGACGACCATCAATAACAGCAGCGAAAGGCATGATAGAAGTGCGCTGTTTGACTTGAACAAAAGCTTCTCCATAACGAGAAATCAAACGGCGATCGCCATGCCAGACCCCAAATAAATGGTGTAACACCAACCCGATTGAAGTGACAAGGGTAAAACTCGTACCCAGCCAAAGGGTATGAGCAATACACCAGATAATCTGTCCCACCATCTGTGGATGGCGGGTGATCCGAATAATTCCTGTTTCATAAAGATGTACTTGAGGCTTTTGGATAGCAGCAATTTCTAGTAGATTGAAAGTAGCAGGATACAAAAACAAAAACGAAATAGCTGACATCACCCAAACGAATTGCTGTACTCCCGGTAAACTTTGAACATTCCAAAGTTGCAAGCCGTCATAGCGGTGGTTAAAAAAGTAAACAATCAGTACGACAGCCAATGGCAGGCTGGTCAATGCAAAGAGAATGCGATAAAGCCTACATCCAATATGCTTTTCTGCCCAAGGGCGCAGGGCTGCGCCCCCACTATGGACAATTGCAAAACCAGATAGTAGTCCTAGCATGACAAAATGACTCAGGGTCAACCAAGTCGGCTGCATAATACACACAAATGAAGTAATTTAAAGAAAGCCTAATATTAGTACAACGAATACCACAAATTATGTAAAAAACTTCTGGCAGGATACCTGCTCCCATTACAGTATGTGCGTTGGATGAACACAAGTTGATAACCAACATCCGCACCAGAAATATAGAATTACCTGATGAAAAAGCTACCGTCACCAAGGTAAGCCAGCTCTCATGAGACATCTTGCAAAAAAAGATTGCTCGCAAACAGAGAACTCAGTACTCAGAACTGGTGGAACATGTCCTGCGGACACGCTCTTGCAACAGAAATGTTGAAAAAAAATAATCCCAACTGTGTTCTGCGTTTTGTGTTCTGCATTTTGCCAAGACGAAGTAACAATTTTTGCAAGAGGTTTATTGCCAACCTGAAGTTAGTTGCAACTTCAGAAAAGGAAAATTTGTTACAGGAACAGTGTTTGACTGATTAAAGTTGTCTTAACGACACCATGTGGATGGCTTTTCTGATTTATAACTCCTAAGTTCTGAGTTCTTTCTTGGTTAAGAATATATGCTACTGTCTTTTTCGAGTAAAGTCTCCAAGTTTAAGATGCAATAAATCATGCCTTTGTGTGAAGGCTTTTTACGCTGGTTTGTTGCGATGCCGCTCCTTTCAAAGTTTGTGGGTTTAGCCTTATGTCTGACCTTCCTTTCACTTTAGATCAGTTACGTATTCTCAAAGCGATCGCCGCAGAAGGGAGCTTCAAGCGTGCCGCTGATAGCCTCTATGTCTCCCAGCCTGCCGTTAGCTTGCAAGTGCAAAATCTAGAACGGCAGCTAGATGTTCCGTTATTTGACCGTGGAGGACGTCGCGCACAACTCACCGAAGCTGGACATTTACTTCTGAGTTATGGTGAGAAAATCCTTAGTCTGTGTCAGGAAACCTGCCGCGCTATTGAGGATTTACAAAATCTCCAAGGCGGTACTTTAATTATTGGTGCTTCTCAAACCACCGGCACCTATCTGTTACCCAGGATGATTGGGATGTTCCGACAAAAATATCCAGATGTGGCAGTGCAATTGCATGTCCATTCCACTCGCAGAACCGCTTGGAGTGTCGCTAACGGACAGGTGGATTTAGCAATCATCGGTGGCGAAATTCCCGCTGAACTCGTGGAATCTTTGGAAATTGTTCCATACGCTGAGGATGAATTGGCGCTAATCATACCTGTAGTCCATCCTTTCACCAAACTTGAAACGATTCAAAGAGAAGACCTATATAAATTACAGTTTATAGCTCTCGACTCTCAATCTACTATCCGCAAGGTCATTGACCAAGTCCTATCACGCTGTGATATTGATACACGGCGTTTTAAAATCGAAATGGAACTAAACTCCATAGAAGCCATTAAAAATGCTGTGCAATCAGGTTTGGGGGCTGCTTTTGTCTCGACCTCAGCAATTGCTAAAGAGCTGCAAATGGGGGTGCTGCACTGTGCTCCCATCGAAGGTGTGATCGTTAAGCGGATGTTGAGGTTGGTTTTTAATCCTAATCGTTACAGGTCTAAGGCAGCAGAAGCGTTTAGTCGGGAAATTTTACCCCAGTTTGCTACACCTGGATGGAATCTGGAAGTATTAAAAACGTCACACAAACCCATAATGGTCAGTGCAATGGATCTAGGAGCGCATCATTCTGACGATGATTAAGATGTAGTCATTAGTCACTAGTGAGCTAGCGCGCTCTTGGGGGTTTCCCCCATGTAGACGCCCTTTGGGCGGCTTCCCGTAGGGTGCGACTGGCGAACCCGTAAGGGTCATTAGTCATTAGTCAAAAGCTATTGACTATTGACCATTGACTATAGACTATGGACTATGGATTTTTGACAAATCATGGAAATTTATTGCACTCGTCCACACTGCCCTCGTCCCCAAAACCATTTTCCAGATTTAGATGATAATGCGACTCTAAGAACAGCGCAGCAGAAATACTGTACAACCTGTGGAATGCCGCTGATTTTGGTAGGACGCTATCTGCCAAAAAGACTACTGGGAAGGGGTGGATTTGGAGCAGCTTTTTTGGCACGCGATCGCTATACCCCAGGGATGCGCCAGTGCGTGGTGAAGCAATTTCAACCAGCAAGCAATTTAAGTCCTACTCAACTGCAACTAGCACAAGATTTATTTGAGCGAGAAGCAGTCGTTTTAGAGCAGATAGGCAATCAACACGAGCAAATCCCGGACTTGTTTGCTTTCTTTGAGGTGATAGTTCCTAGTTTGCAAGCAGGACAGCAAGAGCAGTTTTTTTATTTAGTACAAGAATATATTGACGGACAAAATTTAGAGGAAGAGTTAACCCAAAAGGGTAAGTATTCAGAACAAGAAGCCTTGGAAATTCTGCGAGAAATTCTCAAGGTACTGAAGTTTGTCCATGAAAAAGGCATTATCCACAGAGACATCAAACCTTCTAACATTATGCGCCATCGTAATGGCAAACTTTACTTGCTAGATTTTGGCGCGGTCAAACAGGTTACAAATTCTCCTATTGGAGGAGCTACTGCTTCTACAGGAATTTATTCTCTAGGATTTGCTCCGCCTGAACAAATGTCTGGAGGTCAAGTCTTTCCATCTACAGACTTGTATGCTTTGGCTGTTACAATCCTCATGTTACTAACAGGCAAAACAGAAATCACCCAGCTATTTGATGCCTATAGCAACCAGTGGAAGTGGCGGGGTCAAGTCGCTGTTAGCCAACACCTTGCTGATATTCTAGACAAAATGCTCCTAAGCGCTGCTAATCAACGCTATCAGTCAGCGCAGGAGGTTCTAGATGCTCTTGATTTACCAGAACCGCCTCTACCCTCTACACACATCAATCCCCGCCAACCCTCTTCATCACAACCACAGCCAATCCAACCTCAACCACAACCTCCAAAGCAGCCACCAGCTCGAACTCGCCCCATACAACCATTTTCTGTACTGGAAATACTAGGTGGAGCAGCGTTTAGTGGGTTTGAAGGTGGATTGATTGCAGTGAGTCTTTTTAGTTTGCTGCAATCACCAATAATGACCCTGGCTGCTTGCGCCCTGATTTTAGGAATGCTGATTTTTGCCCAAACTAGGCGCTGGATTGAAAAGTGGGATTTATTCATTATTCCAGGTATTACTTTTGCAGGTATATATTTTTTACCCTTTTTGCACAGTGGTCTTAGTATTCAGCAAATAATCATCTTATCTATTGTCTCTGGGTTAGGTGCTATTGCACTCACGGCTCTGTTTCGTCTTATTTACAAATTATTATCTCTGTTGCTATAGACACGTTTTGTGCTGGTACCCATTTATGTCTCACAAAAACGAAACGCTTAGCCTTTTCTTAGCCATTCTCGCAACCCTTGGCTTAACCTTTGGCGGCTTATGGTTTCTTATGGAACGGTGGGCTCAAATAAGTAGAAACCAAACGAACTCCACTCCTGTTGTTAACCCTTCGGTAAATAATAACTTAGTTAATTCATCTGCTACTCCAAACTCTACGGTGACCAGTTGTAGCGTGTCAAACATGCCAGCGGGGACATTCAACTATGGTGGTAGTACAACATGGGCACCCATCCGTAAGGATGTAGACTCTGTGCTTCAAAGCAGCTGCCCTCAGTTGATTTTACGCTACGTTCAACCTGCAGTTGAAAAGCCAGGGTCTGGGACTGGTATTCAGATGTTGATAGACAATCAACTCGCTTTTTCTCAATCTTCTCGCTCAATCAAGGGTGAAGAAAACCAAAAGGCGCAACAAAAAGGATTTAGTCTTAAAGAAATTCCAGTAGCAATCGATGGCATTGCGATCGCGGTCAACCAAAACCTTAATATTCCTGGTTTAACAGTCTCCCAGATCAAAGATATTTACACTGGCAAAATAACCAACTGGCAACAGGTGAGTGGTCCAGACTTGCCTATAATACCATACACTCGCAGTAAAGAAGCTGGGGGTACAGTGGAGTTTTTTGTCGAAAATGTTTTAAACAAAGAGGATTTTGGTAAGAACGTAAGTTATATTAGCACGACTACTGAAGCTCTCAGAAAAGTGGCTTTGAGTCCTGGCGGAATTTACTATGCTTCTGCACCAGAGGTTGTGCCTCAATGTGTGATTAAGTCCCTGCCAGTGGGGCGTGTTTCCGGGCAATTGGTGCCTCCCTACCAAGAACCCTTTATACCTCCATCTGAATGTCCCAGTAAGCGTAACCAGTTGAATGCTCAGGCATTTCGTAGTGGAAACTACCCAATTACCCGCAACTTATTTCTCATCTTGAAACAAAATAGTCAAATAGACCAGCAAGCAGGGGAAGCTTATGCAAATTGGCTACTGACACCTCAAGGTCAAGAACTGATCGAAAAGGCTGGATTTGTCAGAATTAAGTGAAAAGTCTATTACCGAACTCATTGCAAGAGCACTGTTTTGGTAAAACAATTCACACAGGAGATTTTGGGTGGTCAAGTTTTCCTTGCTTAACGTGGAGTTTGTCCCCATTACCACCCAAGCCCTGCAAAAAGCGGCTGGTAGTCTTAGTAGCATTTACTACGCTTCTGTCCTAGAGATTGTTCCTCAATGTTCTACATGATTTTGCCTTTGAGACAGATACAAAGGCAATCATTTGATCCTTACCAAGAATCATTCGTCCTCCCTTCTGAATGTTATGGTAAACGGAACTTACTGAACATTGAGGCTTTCCAATACGGAAAGTACTTAAACTTGTGCAATCTGTTTGTGGTGGTCAAACAGATTGTCAATTCAAGCAGTAAGTAGGTGTCCCTTTTGCCAACTTAACTGCTAGCTAAGCAGGGATATCGAATTCATGACCCAAGTCGGGTTTGTCAAAATTCGCTCTCCACTGCATCCGGTATTGCTTTAGCTGACTCTGTTAATTGACTCTGCTGGCAAGCAAATGAGATTGTCGCCTTGAGTAAGGATTAAGCCACGTTGACGCAATTTACCCATTAAGCGGGTGACAGTGACACGAGTCGAACCGATCGCGCTGCCAATTTGAGCATGGGTGAGGGGGAAAGGCAGGCAGTAACCGCGAATCACGTCTGGATCGGTGTCGCTCATTGCCGGTTCTCCATATTCCTCAATTAACAATGTGAGGAATCCTAAGAGTCGATCAATTGTGCGTCGTTGCCCTAAGGCACTCAGCCATAGCAGCTTGCGCTGGTGCTGATACCTAAAGGCATCCATAACTTCGCGGCGGAAGTGAGGCCAGTTATCCAAATCGTGCCAGTACATCCACAGTACAGCAGTTTGGTCAACATGGGCATAAGCCTGGAGCGTGAATGGCGACTGAGCAACAATTTCAAACGGTTGTCCTGCACCAACAAACCCTAAGAAAGCTTCTTCGGGGGTTCTATTGATGCGTCGAGATGTTAGCTGACTCGCAGTCGCACTAACCTGGGCGGTTCCCACCATGCGGATCGCACCCCTTTGCACCAAATACAGCAATCCAGGTCGGGCTGGAATGCGTTCATCTTTGCTAAAGGTGCGGCAGCGATAGTGTTCTTGAGCCCAATCAAGAATTCGTTGCCAAGTCAAAAAAGGACGTGATGCCTCAGAAAAGGAGGATGGAGATTGCATAGGTAACAAAGAGCGTTCGGCTGAAGACAAAGACGTCATAAACAAAGGTGCAAGGAGTGTCTTCAATGTTGGCACTTCAGGCATAAAACCTAACTGTGCCAGCCATCCAAAAGGTAGAAAGCATAGCTCCTACTCTTTTGTTATACTTCTTACTGTACAATGATGGTAGTAAAATTTACTCTAAATTCATTAAATTTTGCACAATTCTAATTTTTCTTTTATTAAATTTAAGCTCTTTCTTAAGACAGATGACAGAAAGTCAATACGTCTAACGTGTACTGAGTTCACCCAATCATTGTGTGCAGCAAAAGTTACTGGTAAGTAAGAAGACAGCAATTAAGCAGTTAGTATACAGCAAATTAGAGAAAGCCTTAAGCACTTATACTAAATCTAGGTGTTTAGAATGCATAACGGATAAAAATATTCCTCTATCTCAGGGTAGAAAAGAAAGGGAAATTGTTTATATTTCAGGTATAGCTTTGCGGCTGGCAAAGTTTGAAAAATATCCCGTTATGGAGATTGCCAATGGGATAGTTTCTCATATTTCAGCAAACTATGACAAAGATTTCAAAATTCAAGTCGTTTCCCCTGGCTGGATTCATTTGGAAGTGACTCACCCGCTTTTAGCTGCTTGGTTGCAGAGGATTGCTGTGGGGGGAGTTCAAAAGCCGGGGAACAGAGGAGTTTCTTCCTCATCTTTCTTTTCTTCCCCAAAATCTGCTTCCTTATTCACTGCTCAATACACTCATGCACGCTGCTGTTCGCTCTTACGGCTAGCTGTTCACGAAGGATTGATGAAACAGAGGGAATCAAATCTTGATGATTGTGAGAGCGCCAAGCAAAGCGTTTTGTCAAGTATTCTGACTCCCAATCCTATTCCTTGGCTCAACAGTGATGAAAAACTGCGCTTCAATCACTTGGCTTGTTATCTCCTCATTAACGAGTTAGTACGAGTCGTAGACAAGCTAGAGGAGCCTGATTTTGGTAACTCAGTAAACTGGGAAAAAGCTGCGTTGAATTTAAGTCGAGTGTTTGAAACTTTTTGGTGTAAATGCCGGATTTTCGGCGAGGTGAAAACTGCCTCACCAGAACTTGCTCAAGCCAAAATAGGACTGACTTTGGCTACACAGTCTGTGTTGAAGTCTCTGTTAGAAGAAAAATTAGGTGTTTTTGCTCTATGTGAAGTTTGACACTCCCACGGCTGCCCAAATAAAGTCTAGAAAAAAGTAAAATTTCTTAACAACCATTGACTCGTCAGATTTCCTAGTGTATATTATCCATTGTGTGAGGAGCGAACCAGCAAGAGCACCGAGACGAAACACGGCCAGTCGTCGGTGCTCTTTCTGATTTTATGATTTGTCAGTTGTTGATTATTGGTTGTTTTTTCCCACTTATCATTCACTACCCACTATTAGCGACTTCTAACACAGTAAAAATCTTTCAATAGCCGCTGCAGCTCCATCACACTCCACGTCAGGAGCTACCCACTGAGCGATCGCCTGCACTGCTGCTGGTGCATTACCCATAGCTACACCAACGCCAGCATACTCTAGCATTTCTACGTCATTGAAGTTATCGCCAATAGTCATAACATTAGTTCTTTGCAGTCCCAGTAGTTCTTCGGCTAGGTAACGTACCCCAGTACCTTTGTTGACAAAAGGGTTAGTTGCTTCAAAGAATGTGGCAACGGATGTGGTGAGATATAGTTCGGCTGGGGTGTATTGACGGCGTAAATTTCCTAGTAACTGTTCAATGATATTTGTGTCGTCGCACAAAGCCAAAACTTTTGTGGGTTCGTTGCTGGTGACTTTGCGTAAGTCTCCCACTGCAATAGGGGTGATCCCACTACGTTCTGCGTAAAGTTCCGTTTCCTTGGTGATCTCGCGCACGTAAAGCTGGTCGTTGATATAGAAGTGAACTGATAAGAGCGCTTTCAATTCGGGTTGTTCAAAATAGTCGAGAAGCTTGTGTGCTAATTCTCGGGAAACAGGCAAATGGCGATGAATTTTTTGGGTAACTGGGTCTTGAATCCAAGCTCCTTGGTACGCTAACAATGGTAGGCTAGAGTTAATTTCTTGATGAAAGCGTAAAGCTGAGCGATACATACGACCAGTGGCGATCGCCACTTGAATACCCCGGGAACGCGCCGCAACAATTGCCTGCTTCACGGCTGTGCTGATGGTGTTAGATTTTCCTGTGATTGTACCATCTATATCTAGAACCAGTAGTTTAATGTCAAAAGTAGATGTATCCCCAACGCCAGGTAATGCCGATTCTGTAGCAGACACTTTATGCATGGTAGATGTGCGAATATTGAAGTCCCAGTAAGAGATTAACAGGGTATTAGCCTGTAGGAAGATGAAGCGGATGAGGGTAGAGAGCGTTAGCTCCGCGCCCCTGGAGGGGCTAGCGAGTATTGAGGGGGGCAGTGCGTTTAGATAAATATTTTTTATATTGTTATTTTCAATATAAAAATAACTTGTGATTGGGGTCTTGGATGATGTAAGTTTCTAAATGACCATCAAAAACAAATTTTTTTGAAAACAGCGTTATCAAAGATAAATTTTTTATAAGTTTTGAATTTCTGTCTTGAAAATAGAACTTACGCTCCTCACGCTCCTCAGAAGGGAAAAAATCTTTTTCATGGCAAGGCTCGTGGGATTTTTCCGTGATGAGTTGATTTGAAAATTTAAAAAGTTAACAAATTCTACTCTTGGATATACTTACTTAAGTAAATACCGCGATATATATGAATATATGATAATTATCAGCAAAATCACGGAATTCTTATAATAGGTTATGAAGCATATGAGGTAGAGACTTTTACAGTTTAAGACGAAAACAATGAAGGTTTTTATGATAAAGGAAAAATTGATAGGAATCTTTGCTGCTGCGGCTGCTGTCACAAGTGTATTGTCTGCTCCTTCTCCTGCAAGCGCCGCTACGTTTACCTGGGACAACTTGACAACATACGAAGTCAAAGACAAATCAACAGATAATTCAGAGGTTCAATCTCTGATTTCCCAGTTCCAGCAATACGTGCAAAACGAAGGAATTACAATTCCCGAAGACAAATTAAATAAACTAGACCCCACAAAGCTTAGTCTCAAATATGACAACAATGTTCGTGTTTGGTTCCTAAACGAAGGTGCTCTCTATCAAGACCAATTGGCTTATGAAGCGACTAAAGGCTCTGATTCCCAAAAAGGATTAATTTTTGATAACATCTCCTGTAATACATCGAATGGAGCTAATTCGGACTGTCAATTAGGGGAAAATGATGGCGTTTTAGATATCGGTGATTATGTTGATTTGGGCACGGTATCAGGTGGGACACAACTCGATTTCTTCCTAAAAGCAGATGGATTTAATAATCCCAACGGTAACGTTTATGGTGCAGATGCAACTCAAAATCCAGATCAACTGGATCATATAGTGGCTTATGAAGTGGATGGCTATTTGTTGCTGGGTTTTGAGGATTTATATGGACCAGAAGGTTCGACAGCAGATGGAAATGGCAATATAGCAGCTGATCGCGACTTCAATGACGTGGTTTTCTTGATTGATTTTGGTAAGGATAACATAGCGACGGTTCCAGAATCTGCAAGTGCGAGTGCTCTGGTGGGTGTAGGAGCAGTTGGTCTGTTAACACTAAGTCGCCGTCGGCAAAAACAAGCCAAGAAAACAGCTTAATTCAGTGAACAGTGACCAGTAAACAGTGACCAGTGAACAGTGACCAGTGAACAAAAAACTGATAACTGATAACTGATTCGTAGTAGAAGTCGCTGGCTAAAATAGCTATATGTCCCAAACAATACCTACAAATCAGTTGGCTTCCGATTCCTTAACGACAACTCACCCCACATTTATCCTAGTAGATGGGCACTCTCTGGCATTTCGTTCATACTTCGCTTTTGCCAAAGGACGAGACGGTGGACTACGGACAAAAACGGGAATTCCTACAAGTGTGTGTTTTGGTTTTCTCAAATCTTTGTTGGAGGTTATGGCGACTCAACAGCCACAAGCAATGGCGATCGCCTTTGATTTGGATTTGCCAACTTTCCGCCACGAAGCAGATGATACATACAAAGCAGATCGTCCAGGGACGCCAGAAGATTTTATTCCAGATCTGAAAAATCTACACGAGTTGTTGGATGCTTTCAATCTGAAAATTGTCACTGCTGCTGGTTATGAAGCAGATGATGTGTTGGGAACATTAGCACAGCAAGCAACAGCGGCTGGATATCAAGTCAAGATTGTCAGTGGCGATCGCGATTTATTTCAACTCATCGACCCGGAACAAGAAATCAGCGTTCTCTATTTTAGTCCAGATGCTTTAAAAGGTTCTAGAGCAAGTTTGACCGAATTTGGTCCAGAACAAGTTAAAGAAAAACTGGGTGTAACACCATCACAAGTCGTTGATTTCAAAGCTCTTTGCGGCGACAAATCAGATAATATCCCTGGTGTCAAGGGAATTGGCGAAAAAACAGCCGTACAGTTGCTGAACATGTACGGTTCCCTTGACAAAATTTATGCTGCATTGGATGAAATCAAAGGCGCGACTCAGAAAAAACTGGAAACTGGAAAACAGGATGCTGAAAAATCTCGTTATTTAGCGAAGATTGTTCTTGATGTTCCTTTAGAAGTCAATTTAGAAAATTGTATTTTGAAAGGGTTTGATACCAGTGTTCTGACACCTATTCTAGAAAAACTAGAGTTTAAGTCTTTTTTAGGCAAAATTAACGAACTTCAGCAACGTTTTGGTGGCAAAGTTGAAGAAACACCAGAAACAGAAACACAGGAAACACTCAGCGCTCAACTTTTAGCAAGTGCTGATAACGAGGATGATGATTTGTGGTTTTTTAGTGCGGCAGATACAGCAAATCAACAGCAACCCTCTGCTTCTACAATTAAACCACGCATCATTAACACCCCAGAGCAACTCACTGAATTGGTGAGCTTACTGCAAAAATTCACCGACACTCAGCATCCCGTTGCTTGGGATACTGAAACCAGCGACTTAGAACCACGCGATGCTGACTTGGTGGGAATTGGCTGTTGCTGGGGAACAGAACCAGATGAGATAGCTTACATACCACTTGGTCACAAAGTTGGGGACAATTTAAATAAAGACTTTGCTTTAGAAGCACTACGCCCAATTTTAGAAAGTGCTGATTATCCTAAGGCTTTGCAAAACGCTAAGTTTGATCGCTTAGTTCTACAGTGTCAAGGGGTTAAGCTGGCGGGAGTCGTCTTTGACTCCATGCTCGCAAGTTATATCCTAAATCCCGATAGTAACCATAATCTGAGTGACTTGGCTCAGCGTTACTTGGGTTTTACGCCAAAAAGTTATACAGAATTGGTTCCAAAAGGAAAAACCATCGCTGATTTGGATATTCCCAGCGTCGCAGATTACTGCGGTATGGATGTTCATGTCACATTCCGACTCGTGGCAAAATTGCGAGAGGAACTTGAGAAAATTCCAGCTTTGTATAAACTACTCGTGGATGTGGAACAGCCACTAGAACCAGTTTTAGCTCAGATGGAATACCAGGGAATCTCCATAAATACAGCGTACCTGCAAGAGCTTTCGCAGCAATTAGAAACAGATTTAGCCAAGTTTGAACAGGAAGTTTATGACATTGCTGGGGAAAAATTCAACTTGGGTTCCCCCAAACAATTGAGCCAGATATTGTTTGAAAAATTAGAGTTAAGCACAAAGCATTCCCGTAAAATTCAAACGGGTTATTCTACAGATGCTGCGACACTGGAAAGACTACAAGAGGTTGATAAAACTGGCATTATTGATGCCATTATGGAGTATCGTACCTTATCGAAATTGAAATCGACTTATGTCGATTCTCTGCCAAAATTGGTTCGTCCGGATACTCACAGAGTACATACGAATTTTAATCAAACGGTAACATCTACTGGTAGATTGTCTTCTTCTGATCCGAATTTGCAGAATATCCCCATTCGCACTGCATTTAGCCGTCAGATTCGCAAAGCATTTATGCCAGAATCTGGTTGGTTGATGGTTGCTGCTGATTACTCACAAATCGAGCTACGGATTTTGGCTCATTTGAGTCAAGAGCCTGTCTTAGTTGAAGCTTATCAACAAAATCAGGACATTCATACCGTAACAGCGCGGCTCATTTTTGAAAAAGAAAATGTCACATCAGAAGAGCGACGGTTAGCAAAAACCATCAACTTTGGCGTTATTTATGGAATGGGTTCTCTTCGGTTTTCGCGCTCAACAGGTGTGGATAAAGCCAATGCAAATGAGTTTATTAAGCGATTTAACAGTCGCTATCCTCAAGTATTTGAATATTTAGAGAGAGTGAAAAAGCAGGCGATCGCCCAAGGTTATGTCGAAACAATTTTAGGGCGTCGTCGTTATTTTGAGTTTACCAGCAACAGCATACGCAAGTATAAAGGCAATAAACCAGAAGATATTGATCTGAAAAAACTTGGTAATTTAGGTGCTTACGATGCAGGCTTACTTCGTGCTGCGGCTAATGCACCCATTCAAGGTTCCAGCGCTGATATTATTAAGATTGCGATGGTAAGGCTGCATGAAATTTTGCAGAGTTATCAAGCACGTCTTTTGTTGCAAGTACACGATGAATTAGTGTTTGAAGTTCCACCAGAAGAATGGGGAGAATTACAACCCCACATTAAGTCTGTGATGGAAAGTGCGGTGTCGTTAAGTGTCCCGTTGGTTGTGGATGTTCGTGTAGGAGAGAATTGGATGGAGACGAAGTAGGTCAGCAGTTTCCTTGTTTTAACCTACTTCAATGCAATAAAACCTACTCGCTGGACAACTTGTTGTCCACCAGGAGATATGGCAAAGTCAATAAATTGTTTTGCCCCTGGACTGGTTTTACGCGGTACGACTAAATAAACGACTCGACTAATGGGATAAGTACTATTTTTAATAGCAGCTTTTTCAGTGGGAGAAATCCCATTTATAGGGACAATGCGAACAGTTTTTTGATTTTCTATCTGGGAAACTGTGCTGTAACTGATGCCATTATCACCTAAGGCACGTAATAGCAAAGTCGTTTCATCTTTTTTCATTGTGGAGAAATTCATACTATCAGGTGCAAAGGACTCCCCCAACAGTACAACTTCTTGAAAGAATGTATATGTACCGCTATCTGGAGAGCGGTTAATGATTTTAATTGGCAGATTTGGACCCCCAACTTGTGACCAGTTAGTTATTTTTCCTTGAAAAATTCCCTTCAACTGTTCCATTGTCAATTCCCCTTTGTACGGATTATTGACACCTACCGCCACAGCTAAAGCATCGCGGGCAATTGGGATTTGCACGAGTCCAGCTTGTGCTTCATCAGCGTTGAGGGGACGTGAACTAGCTGCTATCAACACTCTACCGTCTTTCAAGTTTTGAATCCCTTTATTGGTACCATTGGGATTGCCATTGGGTAAGCCATAGGTTGTGGGTAAGGAAGGGTTTACCGGATTAAAGGCAATTTGAAGCTGCTTCATCAAAGCCACTATTGTGACGCTACCATCAATCATTAGCACGCTGGGATTGGGCAGACTGGTATCCAAACTTGATGTGTCAAAAGCTTGACCCACACTGGGTTGAGATGTAGCAGCTTGCTCAGCACTCTGCTGTTCGGAAGACTTGGCAGAGGGTGGAGTTTGTTGGTTGGACGCAAAAGGTAAGCTATTCCGGAAGAACCACACACCAAACCCTAAAAGCCCTAGAGTGATGAGCAGAGAGAGCACCAAGGTGAAAGTTTCTCGATTATTGCTTTTGTTAGCCATGAGGGATGTCAGCTATTGGAACTTTGCAAATTAGTCTGCTCTAGGTGGTGGAAAGTATTCCCTAGAACGCCGCTTCAGCTATCAATAGATGCGCTAGATGCACCGAATGAACCGCCATCTCTATGCTACATAAGTCTGTCAGTATATGGTAATGAGCTTCTTCAATTGCAATGTTGGTAAATTCAGCAGATTCGAGCTTTTTGCAATATTTTTACTGAATTAAGGCGTCAGCTAAATTGAAGTAAATTTAAATACGCAACACTGTTTGAGAAATCGCTTGGGAATATCCAGAGTATCTCCCCAATGTTGATGAATGTAAGAAGCATGTAGAGATGGAAGTAAATTCCATCCTTCTTCTGTTGTGGATTCTTCGGAATCGTAGCGATAAGTTTGAAACAAGGGTGGATTGGGATTTGGCATTAAGCGGGAACGATGAAACTCATGCCCGTAGACGGTTACACCTGCACGTACTAACAGACTATCCTCTAGAGCAACTGCTCGACGATACCCTAAGGTAAGACGCCCATCCATAAGGGCTGTTGTGGGCAATACTCCCACCATTGACCAAGATTTCCCCTCAAAATCGACGATTTGCTCGCATAGGTACATTAATCCCCCACATTCAGCTATGGTAGGCATTCCAGAGAGAATTGCTGTTTTCACTGCATGGCGGGCGCTGTTGTTTTGGGCGAGTTGTTGGGCGAAGACTTCTGGAAAACCACCGCCAAAATACATTCCTTGTATGTCTTGTGGTAATTGAGCGTCTTCTAAAGGACTCCAGAAAACCAGTTCTGCACCCAATTGCTGTAGTAAATCAAGATTGTCTTGGTAGTAGAAATTGAAAGCGCGATCGCCTGCTACGGCTATTCTTATGGGTAAATGTCGAGATGGAAAGATGCTGATACAACCTCTCCCCTGCTCCCCTGCTCCCCTTGTTCTCAAAAGTGGTAACAAGCGTTCCCAGTCAAAGCAAGTATTTCCCAAATGAGTTAGTCGGTCAATTAAAGCGTGTAATTGAGGGAGTTCTGCTGTCGGTACTAAACCCAGGTGTCGGTCTGGAATTGTAATATTTTCCTCACGCCGCAGTACTCCAACAATTGGTAATTGGAGAGGTTCTAGGGCGTCTTTGAGAAGAGATAGGTGGCGATCGCTCCCCACTCGATTAAGTACCACCCCAGCAATGTTTACTTGTTGGTCAAATGAGCAATATCCGTGTGCGATCGCAGCCACAGAACCAGACAAACGACTGCAATCTATCACCAATACAACAGGTAAATCTAGTAACCGCGCTATATGAGCTGTACTCGCAAAATCGTTTACCCCACCCCAACCCCTCCCCTTAGAAAGGGGAGGGGTGACTCCATCAAACAGCCCCATGACTCCTTCAACTAGAGTATATTCACTGACTTGAGCGTGATGAATGAAACATTGCTTGACATATAATTCTGATGTCAGCACAGGGTCTAAATTGCGACAAGCACGACCCGTAACGTGCCTATGAAACATCGGGTCAATATAATCCGGACCGACCTTGAAAGATTGTACTTGTCTACTTCGATGACACAAAGATGCCAAAAGGGCAAGCGTGACTGTCGTTTTGCCCACCCCACTGCGTTCTCCTGCAATAACTAGAGCCATAAAGAAGTTAAAAGTTAAGAGTTACAACTCTTAACTTTTAACTCTTAACGGTTAACTTTTAACAAGTTACCAGTTACCAGTTATCAGTTACCAGTTACCAGTTATCAGTTACCAGTTACCAGTTATCAAAGCCTGATAACTGTGTACTGTTAACTGTTCACTGTTTTATTCCCAACTTAAGTATATGAGCTGTTTGCGCGAGACTTTCTTCAAAAAGCGCCTCATGACCCCAGCGTTGTACTTGCTGGCTGAGTAAAGCTTCTGCCTTTTGCTCGGAAAGCGAGGTGACCTGTTGAAACACACCAGCAGACTGGGCACCACCTTGTGTTTCCATCCGCATACAACCACCAGTTTCTGAACAGATAAGAGTCCCACAGTTTGCCTGTGGATTTGTGGAATTTAGGCGCAAGGCAATCAAATCACCAGGAATTTCACCCACATCACCAACTGGGACTCCTGCTAACTCTGCTTCTATTTGCCGTTGATCCTGTGCAACGAGGTGAATTCGCGTGATGTCGTAATCTCCACTTTCTTTTTGATAAGAAACCGGATGCCATTGTAAGCGACTTGCCAGCCAACCCAAATACATCAGTGCTTGTACGGAGTTACCTTTTTCGTAATCAATGTTAACTTTGTCGATTTCTGTCAGGGCAGAACGACGTTGAGGTGGGTCGTAGGCTTCAGCGGTTAACTCCTGCCATCCTGAAAGACGACGCCAGTTCAAATCAGCCAGTGGTACACCAGATTCTACCAACTCTTGCAAGTTGAGCAAATCGCTTTCTGACTTGTTAAAGTTGCAGGAGTCCACAATAACGTTGTTGCAAACTCCCGATAGTCGCTTGAACAAGGGGTTGCTGAGGTCTGGGGTTGCTTTCCACCAGAGAAACTTGGGCAAACCACCAATTAACAATGCCTGAATCATGCCACCGACTCGTTCTAAAGCAGCAGCTGTTCCTGTGAAAGTAATGTATTCGCAGCAAACGAGTGTACTTGCGGACTGCTTTTGGATTGGACAGTAGGCAGAGACTTGAGCCTTCACCCCTACATCTTCGCCAGCTATTGGAGACAAGGCAATAATGCGACAGGGGTTACGGCTGGCAATTTCATCAGCAATTCGGGGGCTGCTGGCATCTGGAGTATAAGACGCACTACCAGACGCACCACCAGAACCGTTGTCCGCCGTAGCCCCATTGCCATGACGTTTAGTGAGTTCTTCGCGCAATATGCCCAGGGTTTCATCTGTTGCTGTGCCAGTCTCAGTCAGACCATAGGTTTTCTGAACTTCTCGCAGTGCTGTTTTCATCTGCGGACCGAGAATGCCGTCAATTGGACCTTTGTAAAATCCTAAAGCAGCCAATAGATACTGGGTTTCTTCAGGTTCGTAAACCACCAAACTAAATGTTGTGGCGCGAGTGGCTGCAGGAAGCGCACCGTCTTCACCCGCGATGCCGTAACTTTGCCAAATGCGACTCAGTTCCGCTTCAATTTCTGAGAGCGAAACATCTTTGGGAGCCTGAAGTGAAAAAATCGTAGGAGCTTGGGAAGTCATAGCAGTTGAAGTATGAAGTATAAAGTTATGAAGTATGACTTGCAGAAGGATAAAGGAATTGGAAAAATTCTATTTTTATCCTTTACCCTTCATTCTTCTATAGTCTGCGCCAGCGGCGACCATCCTGGTTAATTAACAACTCCGCTTCAGCTGGTTCCCAAGTACCAGCTTCATATCGGGGAACTGATGCCGGATCTGCAGGTGCATCCCAAACAGAAAGGATTGGTGTCACCACCTGCCAAGCAGCTTCTACTTCGTCTCCCCGTGTGAATAATGTCTGATCGCCCATCATACAATCTAAAAACAGGCGGTCATAGGCATCGGAAGTTGCTTGGATACCAAAAGAACCATAAGTAAAGTCCATGTCAACGGAACGGGTACGGAATTCCGCTCCTGGCATCTTGACTTCAAAGCGTAGAGAAATTCCTTCATTAGGCTGAATCCGCATTGCCAAAATGTTACCAGCCATTTGTTGGGCAGCGGATGGAAACATCCGAGAAGGAACTTCGCGGAAGTGGATCGAAATCTCACTCACTTTTTTTGGCATCCGCTTACCAGTACGCAAGTAGAACGGAACTCCTTGCCAGCGCCAGTTGTCAACCAGAAACTTCACCGCCACATAGGTGGGTGTTGTGGAATTCTGATTAACTCCTGGTTCCTCATGATACCCAGGCACGGGTTTACCCTTCATCCAGCCAGCGCTATACTGACCGCGGACTGCAGAACGGTGGAGATTTTGGACATCAGCTAATCGAGTCGCCCGGAGTACCTTCACTTTTTCCGTACGGATGCTGTCGGCATCTAGGGCATTGGGAGGCTCGATCGCGGTGAATAAGAAAAGTTGCATGAGGTGGTTTTGCAACATATCTCGCAGAGCGCCGGAGCTTTCATAGTATCCGGCTCGGTCTTCAACTCCTACGGTTTCTGCTACAGTGATCTGAACGTGATCAACAAATTGACGATTCCACAGGGGTTCAAAAATTGCATTGGCAAAGCGAAACACCAGCAGATTCTGAACTGTTTCTTTTCCGAGGTAGTGGTCAATCCGGTATACTTGTTCTTCTTTGCAATATTTCTGTACCACTCGGTTAAGACTTTGGGCAGAAGCCAAGTCTCGACCAAAGGGTTTTTCAATCATTAGACGATGTTTGTACGGATCTTCCAGCATCCCCCCTGAACCAAGTTGCCTAATTGCCTCTGGAAAGAAATTCGGCGCAACAGACAGGTAAAACATCCGGTTTCCGCGTGTTCCCCTTTTCTCGTCTAACTCACTCAAGAAATTCTTCAGTTTCTGGTAACTTTCAGGCTTGTCGATATCACCAGAGCAGTAGAACAGACCTTGGGAGAAGTCTTGCCAGAGTTCCTCCGCACCGACACCGCCATGAGCTTCTTCCATGCCCTTACGCATCTGTTCGCGGAAGTACTCGTGGCTCCAGTCCCGACGTGCTACACCAACAATGCTGATTTCTGGTGGAATGCGCCGTTCTTGTCGCAGTTTGTATAGTGCTGGTACCAGTTTGCGCCAAGTCAGGTCGCCGGAAGCACCAAAGATAACTATGATCTGAGGTTCCGGCATCCGTTGCTGTTGCAGACCAACCCGCAGGGGATTTTCTAGCAGACTGACCATAACAATTTTAGATTTCTGATGGAGAATTGCGATTAGAGATTGGGGAACTCAGCGAGCGTCCCCAAAAGGGATTAGGGGCAATAGGAATTGTTAGTCGTTAGTTGTCAACCAGTTATCAGTTATCCAGTAACTGATAACTGTTCACTGGTAACTGATAACTGTTCACTGGTAACTGATAACTATCCAGTTCCTACACAGGAGACAACTGTTTAACCTTAGTTTCTAGGGAGTTCATCAGCGATTCAAAGGGCTTGACAAACTTATCGATACCTTCAACAAGCAGTTCGTCCATCACCGCGTTGATATCGATGTTGATATCTGGGTCTTTGAGGCTTTCTATCAGTTGGTAAGCTTCTTCTACCCCTGTTTCAATGCGGTTGGCGACATCACAGTGGTCAGCACAAGCATCTATTGTCGAAGGTGGCAAGGTATTTACAGTGTCGGGACCCACTAACTCATCAACATACATCACGTCGCTGTAGTTGGGGTCTTTGGTGCTGGTGCTTGCCCACAGGAGACGCTGTACTTTTGCTCCCTTGGCTGCTAATGCTTTCCAGCTGTCTGTCTGAATAATCTTCTTGTATTCCTGGTAAGCAATTTTCGCGTTGGCGATCGCCACTTTCCCTTTGACAACTTTTAGCTTAGCTTCTACGGTAATGTCATCGACGCCTTTTTTCAATTTCGCGTCAATCTTACCATCAATATTGCTGTCAATCCGGCTCAGGAAGAAGCTTGCGACAGAAGCAATTTTGCTAATATCCTTACCTTCGGCTACCCGTTTTTCTAAACCGCTAATGTAAGCCCAAGCTGTCTTGATGTAGCTTTCAACAGAGAACAACAGGGTAACGTTGACATTAATGCCATCGGCTATCACCTGCTCAGCTGCAGGTAAACCCGCATCTGTACCAGGAATTTTAATCATGACATTTTCCCGACCAATTTCTTGGTAATAGCGACGGGCTTCTTTGATTGTTGCCTCTGTATCATGAGCTATGGTTGGTGGAACTTCGATACTGACATAACCATCCAATCCATTGGTTGCATCATAAACGGGGCGTAGAATATCACAGGCGTTGCGGATATCTGCAAAAGCTAGCGATTCATAAATTTTGTCTGTTGGTAATCCCTGGCGGATTCCTGCTTCTATATCAGCATCATAAATCGCGTTTCCGGCGATCGCTTTTTCAAAGATGGCTGGGTTGGAGGTAATCCCACAGATTCCTTTATTTTCAACCAGGTCTTTGAGTTCGCCGGATTGAATAATATCACGGCTCAAATTATCCATCCAGATGCTTTGACCGTACTTTTTAATTTCCAGTAGTTGATTAGTTGCCATAGCTGTATTCCTTTGACTCCTGCTTTTAATGTATCTAAGTGACGTTTGTCAAGCTGTTAGTTGTTCTATTGACCCATAATGGCTCATGACTAACCGCTCACTCATGGCTGTACGTGCTTACTACACCCGATACTGCTCTTTTTACGCTCTTCTAGTGACCGTTCTGAATGAAAGATTCTACCTTTGCAACATCTTTTGGGCTTCCAATAATCAAAGGTGTGCGCTGATGCAGTTTTTTCGGTACCACGTCTAAGATATCCATGTGTCCCGTAGTGGCGCGACCACCTGCTTGCTCGATGACAAAGGCTAGGGGAGCAGATTCATAAAGTAAGCGCAGCTTACCTTCTGGTTTCGGAAGTATCCCTGGGTAAAGAAAAACACCGCCTTGAAGCAAAATTCTGTGGATGTCACTTACCATTGCCCCACTATAACGAGCGGTGTAGCCTTCTGTTCTGTGGACATAGCGAACATACTCCCGAATTGGTTCATCCCACTGCCAAAAGTTCCCCTCGTTGACGCTGTATACGGGACCGTGTTCAGGAATCCGGATGTTTTCTTCTGTGAGTATAAACTCTCCTAAACTAGGGTCAAGGGTAAATGAATGAACTCCCTTACCAATAGTATAGACCAGCATTGTGCTGGGACCATATAATATGTACCCTGCTGCAATTTGCCGTTGTCCAGGAGCTAGCAGATCGTTGGCTTCACTATTGAGATCGTTTCCTTCCTGTTGCCGAATTGCGAAGATGGAACCCAAACTGAGATTTGTATCGGTATTGGATGAGCCATCAATGGGGTCATACAAAAGAGTGTAGCGACCTATAGGGCAGTTTTCAGGAATGTAGTAGGGTTTTTCCATTTCCTCGGAAGCTAGGCGACAGACTAAACCGCTTTGCTTGAAAACTGAGATAAAGACATCATTGGCATAGACATCCATCTTTTTGACGGATTCTCCCTGCACATTGACTTCCCCTGTAAATCCGAGAACCCCTTCCATTAAACCTGCACGGCTGAGGCGACGAGCAATCAGTTTGCCAGCTAGGGCGATCCGATTCATGAGCGCACTCAGATCCTGTGCTTGGGGTGAAAAGCTCTGAAGTTGCTGCAGGACATGACGCGATAATGTTGTACAATCACGATCTAATGCCTTGTCTATGACTTCGTTCGTATCCAACTCTAAAGATTCCGGCGCTCTAGCCATGTTCTAACCTCCCTAGAGACTAGGTGTTTGTTGGGTTCGTCCCGTGCTTTGCAACTTGTGGTTGCTGCCTCTATCTTAGAAAGGTTATTTGACAAGTTGAATGTGATTTTAGATAAACTAAAGAAATGAATTAGCTATGGGTCTATACAAGGCTAAGTCACGACTTTAGGATGCTGTACTTGGGTAAGTCTACTCAGTCTTCAGGAAGATTTAGATACAATAGTTGTTCACCAGAGAAATATATTGTAGATGTACAGAAATGCACTTATACAAGAAAAAAACACTCCATACTATAAAGAGTTGCTATTTGACATCATTCGCTGGGAAGATTTAGAGAAGAATGGAAAAACAAAAAAAGTAAACGCTCCATTCTTAGTTGATCAAGTGTCGTTAAGTATACTTAAGCATTTGAAAAACCGACTCATTATGACCATGATTTTGGAGTCACAATTCGTCGGGCATAACTTTTCACTTCATCGAATTGTTTGATTCATTGTTTCTAGATATTTCAGCAATCAATAGCTTGCATAACTAGGAAACAATTTGTTATTATGATTATTCATCGATATTGAGACTATTATCTTTTCACCCAACTACTTCGTCGTTCCTCCTCGCGTGGTTTAGCCTTATTAACTCTGAGTTGGCGACCCATCCATTCAGCACCATCTAATTCTGTAATAGCTGCATCCTCTTGGGCATCTTCACTCATGTCTACAAAGGCAAAGCCGCGCAATCGACCAGTTTCGCGGTCAGTAGGTAAGACGACTCTTTGAACCTCGCCATATTCTGCAAATACTACTTTTAAATCTGCTTCTGTGGCGCGGTAGGAGAGATTTCCAACGTAAATAGTCATGTGAATCACGTAAGTCGCAACGAAGAGCGAATCATTCAGCGTAAAAATAGGTACAACAAATAGCAAAAATTGCTTTTGTCTCGCCTGATTCACCAATGGCAAAGAGCGCAGGAAAGAATGAACCAACGAAGTTGAATCTTCTTAGGACTTGGCCAGTGGTTGGGCTGAATTTTCGCATACGTTACAGATCATAACTGATTTTGTCAATTTTCAAAGTATGAGATTTTACAATCAGTTCTCAATTGAAATTAGCTTGACTTATAAGTTTGTGTAGATGTGGAAATTGAAATTTTTAACGCTTCACAGGGACTAAAAGTAAGAATTGAAAAAGTACTGAGATTAGATGTAATTTTTTGCACAATAAAAATAGAATAACCTTATATAAAGACGAGGGCAGTTGCTTGATGAATCAGCATTGTGGCTCCTTAATGGAGTCTTCTTCCTGACTTCTATAAAGGGTATAAAATTTCGAGGTTGCTAAAGATACTAAGGTTTCCTTAGTATCCTTGCTTCTTTGGGTGAAATTTAAAGAAAAATTAGTATTCCTGGACTCTATTCGATGCTAATTGACTGAGGACCACCAGCTTTGCCATTATGTGCTTCAGTGGATTGAGTGGTGAAACTCGTGTTCGTACTTGAGCCGAGTTGTTCAGAAAGCCAGCTTTTCACAGGGTCTTCAGCAAGATTGAGTCGCAGCAAACCAGAGACGAAGCCACCCATAAAGGAGACTGGATGCTCGGTGAATTGTTTCAATATTGGTGTTAATTCATCAATGAACATGAGAAATCTCCTGTCACTCAGTTAAAAATTAAAACTATTAAAGCGATCGTAACGTGTCGGGTGATGCCTTCTTAGCATTGTTATCGTAAGGGAAGGCATGAGGACTATAGTTATGAGCGGTGATGTAAAATTCCACTATAACCACCGCTCTTGTTCTCGATACGCTTACGGGTATCTCCTCCACCAAACTAGGACTAGCGGTTTTCAATTGGGTGCAATACATCAAAGAGTTAACGGGACTGCACCCTCGACGCAGATGAAAATGTACTTCATCCGGATGAAAACCGCTATATTTACATCAAGGTCGGTTCAGGCATCATGCACTTATCAGAGTCGCAACCTGCTGGTCCTGCTTCTATTAACTCGCCGAAATCGTAGCGGCTTAAAACAGCATGAAAATCTTTGGTTTTGCGACGCATTTCCACTTCTTTCATTAACTGTTCATAGCATTGTTTTGTTATTGGCTCAAAGGTAAGCGGGGAAAAGTTTGAAGGTCGTCAAAACGTGCTAGAAGTGCAGCACTAATATAACCTTCATCATCTCGGATAGTTTCATATATCCGAGTTCCTAAGGCTTCAACTTCATGTTCCCGTAGTTCAATAGTGGCAGAGGTATTATGTGTGACATAAAATTTCTGTACCTGCATATAGAAATCCATTTGGGCGATCGCACTAAATTGACTGATTTCTATTTCATCAGCACCTGGTAAATCAGCCCAAGGTACAGCGACGGGAATTTCCACCAGCCATTCGCTGACTCGCACATCAAACGGGTCATTCAACAAGTTACCCTGTTCATCTTTGTCTGATTGAGAGGGTATGACATTGTAGCCGTAGTCAATACAAGCCAACGCTACGGGGTCATTTTTGCGGAAGGTAATCCGACGTAGAAATCTTTGTGCTTTAGGGGGATGCCATCCAGGGCTAGCACCTGTTAACAAAGACTTGGTACCGCTTGGTTGAACTGTGGTGCAGCGATTTGGACGTTTTATACCGTGGCGATCGCAGTAATCCCAAACAACGCGATGCACAATATCTTTCCAATAACTTAAGTATTCTTGCTCCTGACGCTTAAACGCCAATCCTTCCGCGTTTGCAGGTCTTCCTTTTTCCCACCAGCGCAACCAATCAACCCCAAAAGCCTTGACAAAGAAATCAAACAACCCAGTAAAGGAAACACCGACAATGGGGTCTAATTCACGGCTGTATTGGTAGCGGTGTTCAATAAATTTGTGATGCAAAAGTGCTGCTACAGAAAGCGCACCAGCAGTGAAAGCCTCCTCTTGTTCTTTGTAGTTATTTGGGTCAATTTGATTCAGGTGAATCTCGCTTAAATTGCAGTGAAAATTCGAGCCAATAATTTCCAATTTTGTTATCCTAAAGGCTTTTTATCCTCTAGCTCTGGAGGTTTCCCTCATACCCATTGTCGGGATACAACTGGTCAATTCCAGTTCAGTTCAGCATAACTTTTCTACCATTTGGTAGCCGGGGACTCGTGAGGGTATTATATTCTCTTCAGTTATCAATTACCAGTTATCACTGTGTACTATTCACTGAAAAGGTTCAACCCCTATGCGTTGCACTACCTTAAACTTTTAAATGATAAGGTTAGCTCAAGATTAGCATACAGTCATGAGTTATTAATTGAGTCGTTATTCTATTGTCTTTTTTCAAAATTCAATTAATAACTAATAACTCACTTTTCTGCTTAGCCTTCCTTGAATTTTCCCGGTTTTTAACGTGAGGCAAAATTATTATCTACCACACGGGTTTAAACCGTAACGAGCCAAACGATGCTCTCGTTCACTTTCACCAATTTGAGGATAATTCTCTTGCAACCAATCTTTCGCTTTTCCTAGAGCATAAGCCTTGAGAAAATCTACTTTTTGTTCATGATTTTTCAAGAGGTCACAATTAGCTCTAGCGACAGCTTCACCAGCCCACTGAATCGCACCTTCTCCGCTGTAGTATTGTTTGCGGACAGCAGCAATACATTCTTCTAATGTTGGCTTTTGGTGAAAAACTCTTGTATGGTTTGCCATCCTCAGAGAATCACGTTCTGGATCAATGCGCCAGTTACCATTTTCATCTTGCTGCCAAAGATTTGCTTTAGCATCTGCAAACAAATTATCCTGACTATAACCTTGGCGCATACCAGCTGATCGCCTAATATTTCCGGCAACGATTGTGACAGCTGCTTCATCAATTAATAAACAGCATTCAACAGAATTTAACTGTCGTCCTACTGCTCTATTCAGGATAGATACACAACGATCATACAGTCCAGGCAATTTTACAGGATTAGCAACGCCTCCAAAGCCGTTGAGAGGTTCTCCTGCTTGACGTACGTCACTAATATCAATGATGACTTGAATATGTCGTGAAAATCGTTCATCAGTTGAGAGTTCCAACAAGCTTTGATATGATTTCACCCAACCTTGACGACTATCTCCAACGTAAATAGTGACGATATTGCCTTCTATTTTGACTTCTGTGTGCTCGCGACGCTGACTGGGAGGAGTCAGACCAATTTCACCTTGCACTTGTACATGAAGGTGATTACGAATGGGGGGCAACTTGTTGATATATTGTGGTTCTAAAACTGCTCCAGTACCATTAAACTAAGCAACACCCTCACGAGTGCTACTCGTCTTCAGAACCGGACATGAGACTTTCACCTCATCCGGCTCCTCAGAAAACATACCCTTGTCATGGGAACTGCTCAAACTGCCATCTCTGGCTGTCTTTTGGTCATGGCAATGTCTATGCAATGCTTGAATGTTATCGAACTTTCTTTTCCCGCCCAGGCTGATTGGTATAATGTGGTCGAGTTCGATTTGGTCTTCTGTTGTAAAAGTTAGACCGCAGTGACCACATTTTCCTTTCTGCTTGTGAAGGATTTTTGCAAGTAGAGAGGGAATCTCCTTACTTTTTCCAGTTCTTGAACCCCAGTAGACAAAATCCCCGTTAAATGGAGAGGTTTCGCCTTTGACCTTGATATGGCGTACAATCTTAGTCCATGTGTGCTTTGACAGGATATATCTTTCATCTGTCTCTGGGTTGGTATACCCAAACACCCAGTTATCCCCATCTACTGTTATCCAGTATTTCTGTGCTACCCATTTAGAACCTTTATTAGGGTGTCTGTATCTTGCCCATGATGTCAGCTTGGTATAAATCATGTGATTTAATCCGGTGAAAGCATCTGTTGAGCAAGCAGCCGAGTAGTAATTAGCCCATCCTTGGATGATAGGGTTGAGTCTCTGTATCAGCACTTTTTGTGGCGCTGCTTTATGGGAGTCAATGATATCAGATATCGCCTTGTAGTGACGTTGTACCGCTTTCTTGCTTGGTTGGATGATTGTTTGGAATCCAAGAATTTTTCCTGTTTTTGGCGCTTTTGCGCTCATCCCATCGTTGACTGGAAATTGTCGGATGTTAAAACCTAACAAATCAAATCCAGGTTGTTCCCTTTCATATTCTTCAAAGGTGTGACAAATTCTAGTCTTGCTTGGCTTAAGTTCCAAACCGATGTCTTTTAAGAAACCTTCAATTACGGTTTTTGCCCCTAACACAACATTGATGTCTTCATGAATAATCACGAAATCGTCAGCGTAGCGAATCAAACTGAGGGCGTTGCGGTGAATCCAGCGCCGTGCGGGGGTTCCCCCCGTTGAGGCGACTGGTGAACCCGAAGGGTTCTGCTTTTTCCCATAGTTCCTACGAGTAGGTAGGGTGTTTGCGTATTCCTTGATGACCTCTTCCATACCGTGGAGTGCGATATTTGCCAGTAGTGGGGAAATTACCCCTCCCTGTGGTGTACCCGTTTCAGTCGGGAACATATCGCGTCCATCCATAAATCCAGCTTTTAGCCAGTTACGAATCATTCGTCTCATGGATGGGTATGTGTTTAGTTTGTTCAGTAGCTTTTGATGGTCAATGTTGTCAAAGCACTTGGATATATCAGCATCTAGCACGTACTTAGCTTTACAATGTATTGCTAAGTATATGGCTTCGATGGCATCGTGTGTCGCCCTTCCTGGTCTGAACCCGTAACTGTTTGGCTCGAATCTTGCTTCCCATTGTGGTTCTAGGGCGAACTTAGCTAATGCTTGATTCGCTCTGTCTGCCATTACGGGAATTCCAAGGGGACGCTTTTCATCTGTTCCTAGCTTAGGTATCCAGATTCTCCGGGTTGGTTTTACCTTCCCCCTGGTTCCTAAATTGTTAGCTAGTTCCAGACGTTGGGCGTATCCGAGAGATTTCACTCCATCAACCCCTGCTGTTTTCTTACCTTGATTGTCTTGGGTCACTTGTCGCGTTGCTAAAAGCTTGGCGTACCAGGATTTCATCAAAATCTTCTGGAGTCGTCGCACCGCTTTGACATCCCCACGTTGAGCAGCTTTGTGTATGCGCTTTTGCAACTTGAACACAATTCGCTGGATTTTCTTCCAGTTAATTGTGTTCCATACCACCGTAGTCTTGAAACTCGTTTTAGTCGTCTTCATTGCTACTTGTACCTACATATATCTGTTTTCCGTGAGTCTGTCAGCATATCCTACACATTACTGTAGGCATTAGCTTCTGACTCAATCTCGCCACATAGCTCATCCGGTTAGCACCTACTCAGAAATCGACCTTCCTGAGAGAAACTATGTGGTTACTTCGTTCCTGATAGTCATTGGTTGAGAGTTTAGGTTTCTACTGTTCACCGGGGTTACGAGTGGTGCAGACCGAAACGGATGCGATTCCGGTCACTCTACCCTTGCCTTTTGGCACAGCCTGTTAGTCCACTAGGCTGTTTTACATGCTCACGATGATTCGGATGTAGATTCGCTTTCGCTAACCATACTCTCTTGCTAGTTGGGATTGAGGTCTGGACTGACCTCTTACCACCGTTCATTCCCGCTTCACGGATTGATGGCTAGTCGCTACCGTGGGGAAAGTGCTTTCACCCTTGCACTTAGGGGGTTGGACTTCATCGATTATTGTGATGCTTTCCAGGTTTACCATTGGATATTCCTATGATTTCAACTGTACTGACATTTGATTTCTTTCGATGTCACCAACATGACTATCAAGTTGTCAAGGTTCTTACTTGTTAAGGTAGATTTACCTTGCGGCTGATCCTCCAAAACCCTGACTGGGCTTGCTTTCTAGCCAACGAATCGCACGCAGCCCATCATCGCCAAATCCATCATTAACCCGAAAGCGCTCCAGTCTTGCAGGTTGGTAGACGTACAATTGTACGCCCCAGAAAAGTTTTTTTGCTCTTTTAGCCAGTCTGTATTACCCTAAGCCACGCTATCGCCAACGTGACTCGGCTTCAGAACCGTGCGTGATACTTTCGCATCACACGGCTCCTCAATGATTTGGCTCTTGTCATGAGTACCGTCTCGTTTGGTTTTGATGTCATGGCAGTGCCGATGTAATAGTTGATAATTTTCATAGACATCTTTTCCACCTTTGGAACGAGGTAGGATATGGTCTACTTCCATTACGTCTCCATCTCTGAAGTACCCATTGCATTCTGTGCATTTTCCATTTTGCTTTTTCAGCAATTTTGAGACTCTGGTAGGTAATTCAGCACTTTTTCCCATGCGGGTAGCCCAGTAGGTTAAGTCGCCATTATATGGACTTACTTCCCCTTTGACTTTGACAAATTTCTGGATGTGGAAATCACTGTGATAGGTAAGATATAAGTTCTTATCTTCCGTAATTGCTCGAAATACCCAGGATGATTTGTCTTTTGTGCCAAAATATTTCCCAATCCACCGTTTTGTAGACTTGTGAAGGTGTCTAGCCTTAACCCATGCAATTAGCTTCATAGTCAATAAGTGGTCAAGTACCTTAAAGGATTCAGCGCTATTAACTTTGGAGTAGTAATGACTCCAGCCAGTGATGATTGGACTTAACCGCTTTATTAGCTCAACTTGGGATTGACAGGATTTTAACTTGTCAATTTCATCTGCTAATCGCTGATAATGAGCTTTGACAGCCTTTTTACTTGGTTTTACATAGGTTTTATAACCTAGTGGTATGCCATGTGTGTTCTTACCTGTTGCGTGTTTTCCTACTGGATATTGACGGATGTTAAAGCCAAGAAAATCGAAACCTGGAGCTTCATTCCTTACTTCCTCTAGGGTATGAGTTATACGAGTTTTTTCCGGTCTGAGTTCTAGACCCATATCTTTAAGGAATTCTTCAATTAGTGCCTTTGCTCTCATAAGTACATCCAGTTTGGGATGTAGTATTACGAAATCATCGGCGTACCTAATAATGGTAATTTCCTTTTCGTTATTACCCTTTTTCCCTGGAAGAGTTCGGGCAAATTCCTTGACAATCTTTTCCATTCCATGTAAAGCAATGTTTGCCAGTAGTGGTGAGATGACACCACCTTGCGGGGTTCCTTCATCTGTTGGAAACCATGCTCCGTTATCATAAACACCAGATTTCAGCCAAGCTTTAATCTGTCTGCGAAGTTTTGGGAATGTGTTGATTTTGTTCAACAGCTTCTCATGGTCGATTTTGTCAAAGCATTTTGCAATATCGGCATCCAGAACATATTTGCTCTTTTGCTTGATTGCGACTTTGATACCCTCTATGGCATCCATACAGCTTCTACCAGGTCGGAAACCGTAGCTGTTAGGTTCAAACTTGGCTTCCCATTCGGGTTCCAAGGTTAGTTTCACAAGTGCTTGTTTTGCCCGTTCAGATATTGTGGGGATGCCCAAGGGTCTTTTTTCTGCTTTCCCAGGTTTGGGAATCCATACTCTACGGGTAGCTTTGGATTTATGGCTTAGTTCTAGTGTTCTCACCAGTTCTGAGCATTCTTTAGGCGTTAAAGCCTTCTTGCCATCTACCCCCGCAGTGTTTTTACCTTGATTATCCTGAGTTACCTTACGGACTGCAAGCATTTTGGCAGACCAGGAATTCAGAAGAGTCTTCTGCAATTTACGCACTGCTTTGACATCTCCCCGACCAGAGGCTAGATAGATTCTTTTTTGCAACTTGTACACTGCGCGTTCTAGCTTACGCCAGTTCACTTGTGTCCATACCACCATCGGATTTTCCCGTGTTTTAGTCATAATCAATTGCTAATCAAAACTCCATCTTCCAAATCATCGGGAATCTGTCAGCTTATCCTTACCCATTACAGGTAGGCATTTGCTTCTGATTCCATCTCGTCCTGCAAGGGCTTGCGGTTTGGCACCGACTCTAAAATCGACCTTTTAGAGAGCCACAGACAGGATTACTTCGTTCCGTATAACCTTTGATTTGAGCGTTTAGGATGGTACTACTCAGCCGAAGACAGGAAAGCGTGACCTTTATGGAGGTACTTTCGGGTTCCTATGTGTCTTAGTGTCATTTTGACCGCAGCGTATCAACCATTCTTTTCGCTGCTTATGGATTACGACCGTTCGGACATACCTTCACTTTGTTATCCATGTGCTCTTGCTTGCTGGGATTTACCTCATGGTTTGGTATTACCAGCGTTTTTCCCCGCTTTACCCTTTGAGAACCAGTCGCTAGGTAGGGGAAATGCTTTCACTCCCACGCTTGGAGGGTAGGACTTTGTGTTTCACCACATCACCTACAAGGTTATACAGTTATCAAGGTTCGGTAATCCGCACATCATTCCTCCGGTATTCCGTTTGGATATTGTAACGGATTTTGAAGAACCAGGAGAGTCATCCCAAGGCTAAGGATTAGCTAAAAGCCTTTCCTGGAGCCAGTTTCGACTCAACGAATCACACCCCGCCAACCCATAACCAACGTCCGCTGGGTAATGCTTTCAAGTTTCGCTGCATCCGTTGTAGGGTCTCAGCTTCGTGTGGAAGTAACTTCCCGATAGTGATAAAGCCTTCAAGAGTGCGATCGCACACCTGCTCCCAAGTCTCTCTCACCCCAGCCTCTTTACGACGGCTATAGGTTCTAAAAAACACTGGATTGGCAGCTGGGGCAGTTTCTGGAAATTTTGCACTCTGACGTTTTTTTTCTAGCTCACGAACCATAGATAATCAAGCCTTGTTGCTCACCGACATAGATTATGACTATACGCCAAGTGAATGAGAGGGTAAAGATTGAAAAATTGTGAGATTTGCGCTGCGTGCGTGGCTAGACTCATTGCAGTATAATTATCCTATGTCTAAGCCGTCACGCCTTTAATTTGCACACAGTTCACAGGCAAGATGTTTGCCAGCACGCTTGTTGATTCTTTTTGAATTTTGAATTTTGAATTGCTTATCGCCCCTTGGCGTTCTCCTCTCGCCCGTGCCCTTCATCGTAACCGTAGCCAGCCACACTCGCGCTACTTTCAACTAGCAACAGTCCAAACTGACGGACGTCCCGCTAATCGTACTGTTGTCTTTCGCGGATTTCTAAGCGATACCAATTTGCTCAAAATCATCACTGACACACGTAGCCAGAAATTCAACCAAATACTCCATCAACCTTGGGCAGAAGTTTGCTGGTACTTTTGCGTCACTCGCGAACAGTTCCGTATTGCTGGAGAATTGACTCTCATTGATGCCAATCATCCTGACTCAGAACTGCAAAAAGCCCGTCAGGTAGCATGGCAAGACCTTTCAGATAATGCTCGTGTACAATTCGCTTGGCCCCATCCTGGACAACCTAGAGATCATCAAGAAGCGTTCTCATCATCTCTAAGCGATCCCGATACTCCCTCTGGTAACTTTTGTTTGTTATTACTCGACCCAGTCATGGTGGATCACCTAGAGTTGCGGGGCGATCCCCAAAATCGTTGGTGTTATCTCAAAGATAATTCTCACACATGGTCTACGACTGCGATTAATCCGTGAAGAATTCCTGCTTTCCTTAAAGTTTTATTGCTATCTCATTGCCTCTACCTCTACCACAGTCAAGCTAAGTGCCTGTGCAACCTGTTCCACGCTCAGTCCCATTTCCAACAACTGAGGTACAGCGTTTAATCTTGCTTGTCGTTCTTGGTTGGCTCGTTGTTGTTCAGCATCAGCGCGTTGTTGTTCAGCTTCCTCTGGTAACAAAACGACATTACCTGCTTCGTCGTAAAACCTGAGCCAAGTAGTATTATCATCTTCCACCATGCCGTTCCAAGTCCCCACCCATAATCCCAAAGTCTGACACCATAACCACCCCTGTGGATTTGCGGTCATTGGTTGGTAGCCTTTATCGCTATCTAAATGCCATCCTTGTAATGAATTGACTTTGAATGGATGAAAGACAAAATAATCTTTGGTTTTAAAAACCTGTTCGTAAAGCTGCTTCTTCGTTCCTAAATCTTGGACTTCTGTGGAGTCGGAAAGTAACTCGACAATAACATCGGGATAACGCCCATTTTCTTCCCATACGACCCAACCCAAGCGCGTTGGGTCATTTTCTACATCTAATACAACAAAAAAATCGGGTCCCTTAAAGTCTCTGTTTCTAGCTTGTTTGCTACTGTAGTAAACAAACATGTTACCGCCAATAAAAAAGTCGGTTCGTTCTGCCCATTGATGTTTGAGCGAACGAATTAACAAATTCATAGCAATGCGGTGGCGGTTACTTTCCAATGGTTCTCCGTCGTCAAAGATTAAATCCGTGGGTGGCATGGGGGGTTGCCAATCCAAGGGATCAGTTGTAGGGTTGGGAGGTGCTTGGGTGGTTTCCGGTGACATAAAGTCCACTTTTTGATACTCAGGACTTAAGAACCTCTAAGTGGTGGCACACTAGTTGGAGGTTTCTTGTTTTGACTCGCTTCCTCGTTAAATCCCAGAGCCGTCTAGGAACTCTTCTATCACCTTATTTTCCAAAAGGCAACAAGTGCGAGTTTCAGAAGATGTCTCATCATTCAACATCTGGGAATCACGAATGTGAGGTGTTTGGAATGATGAGTTAACGAAAGGAACTAAAACTTTTTGTTGTGGTTGTTGTATATGTTGAATTTGTTGTTCAAGCTGCTCAATGCGGTCTACTAAAGCACGTATCACTTGGGCTTCAGCATCTGGTAAACTTCCGTGTTCTAGTGGGTTGACTCGAACGCCGGAGCGATAGATAATTCGACCTGGAACACCAACCACGGTACAATCTGCAGGCACATCGCGCAAAACAACTGAACCAGCACCAATGCGGACATTGTTACCAATTTGGATGTTACCTAGCACCTTGGCTCCGGCTCCTACCACAACATTTTCTCCTACGGTTGGATGGCGCTTACCACATTCTTTCCCTGTACCGCCAAGGGTGACACCTTGATAAATGAGGGTATAATCTCCCACAATTGCCGTTTCCCCAATCACCACACCCATCCCGTGGTCAATAAAGACACCACGACCAATCGTCGCACCTGGGTGAATTTCAACTCCGGTAAAAAATCGAGCTATGTGGGAAATCAGTCGAGGGATAAAGGGAATGCCAATAAGATGCAACCAATGAGCGAGCCGATATAATAATAGGGCTTGTAAACCGGGGTAGCAAAACAATACTTCCAACCAGTTACGAGCAGCTGGATCGCGTTCAAAGATGATGCGGAAGTCAGCAATGAGTGTAGATAGCACGCTTCTAGTACTCTAGTTTAGCCAATCAAGTCACACTCTATCTTAGCGTCCTAGGTGTCATGAATGAAATCGTTGGTTGTTGGTTGGTGAAGGTACAAAATGATAAAAAAGCAGGAGAAGAAAAGAAAAAAGTCTTCTCCTGCACCCTCTGTACTTCCTGAACCATGAATAACTACAGCTTGGTTTCTGGAAATTTCGGGATAAAATTAGCTATTGAATTGGAAAAATACGCCGCCTTTGAGCAATTCTGTGTCGCTACCATAACTACTAACAGTGAGCGATCGCAAGTTTTGGAAAAACGGCTTGCCCAAAACTTCCACAAACTTCAGAATTGGTAGTTGACGTTCTAAAATATCTTGACTCTTTGTCCAATCGATATACACGTAGCCTTGGTTAGGTTGAGGAATGACCGCGATACTATCTTTGAAATGAGGATTTTTCGTTAAAGAGTTATCCTTGGCTGTCAAAGCTTTATCCATTGCTTCAACAGAGGATGCGAAAATCTCGTAATTTCCCACATCAGCACGCGCCCCTAGAACCTTTGCCTGGATTGCGAATGATGCTCGGTTTTCTGTTTCACTAGATTTATTGATAGCAGCTGTTAACTGTGTCCAAGCAGAGATTTTTTGCTCATCTAGGGCGAAAGAATTCAGCGAAACTCCTTCTGATGAGGCGAGTTCATCTAAACGAGAAATTGCTGCGGGTGTCCCCTCCGATTTTTGAGCCACAAAAATCCAATCGGGAGTTGTTTGCTCTCCACGGGGTAACAATCCTATGGCGTATTCTCCTTGCACCCAGTTGAAAATATCCTCTCTCCAGTTTATACCCCAACGTTTTTGAACATCTGCCAGTGGGAGCAATTTAGAAATGACATCTTCTGTGGAAGCAGATAAGGTACCCGTCAGTTGTTGCCAAAGTTGTGCTAAGTCACTGTCACCCAAACCGCTTAAATTCGCTCCTGCAACTGCCAAACTTGCTGAAGCCGGGATATACTGCAACGCATCTACAGGTTTTGAAAGTTGTGCGGCTGGGGGTAAAGTTTCCTTGGTAGCTAGGAAAGCAGTTTCAGCTAGCAATCCTTTGGAATTTGAGACTAAGGAAATCATTTGGTTGTCATAAGTTTGAGCGTTGGGTTCTAGCCCTTGCCATTTTGCCACTATGGGGAGATTCAGGAAAGCAACAGCCTGTGCTTCTTTCGGTAGTTGTCTAGTCGCTTTTTGGTATTTGCCGGAACTGGTCAAATTGAGGTCGGATACCTGTACATTATTAATTGCCTCTCGCAACACTTTTGGATGATTGGCAAACAAGACAAAGCTATTACCTACAACAGCACCCGCAAGACTATTTTGGTTTTTGACTTCTTGCTGCTGTGGAGACGTTGAAGGAATCTGATTGTCAGAAATCAGGTTCACGCCTTTGTACTGTTCAGTTGTTAAGTTTGCTCCAGCCAATACCCGTTTGGAAAACAATAACTTGACAAATTCACGGCTTTTCTGCGGTTGAGTGGTTGCGAGTGCTATCAGATACCCTAGCTGTTGTCCGTTCTGAGAGTCGTGATCAATGTCTAAGCTTGTGACAGCTAGTGTGATTTCGTTCCCTAGCCAAGGTTTAATCTCCTGTTGGTAATCTATCCCCGTATTAGCTAGTAAACTTGTTTTTAATTTTGACAGTTCCCCATCACGCTCTAACGCCTGCAAACGTTCTGGATTCACCAGCATGGACACCATGACTGGTGCTTGTTTGGACACAAATATGGCAGCATCTGACTGTCCAGTAGGGGCGATGCGGGTCAGTGGACTTTTGGCAAACCCGCTACAACCAGTGATACCAATCAATAGCAGCAGAATAGTACTCGCTGTTAAAACTCTGAAAAATGAGCGTTGCGTCATAATTTTTACACACACCCTAGGGGCGCAAACACAAATAATGAACTACCTGAATAATTAAATCAGTACACAGTACACAATACACAGTACACAGTACATCAAGGTTTCAAACGCTTATGCGCAACCCCAATTGAAACACACCACTTGCACGAAGTGGGGAACTGGAGACTCCCAACGGCTATATTCAGCTTTCTTTATCTGATAACTAAATTTCTGCCAAGATAAATAGTATGGAATTTTTATTAAAACTTCATGGTAAGCAAACCTTCTGAACAATCCATTACCCAAATTAGCGTAGAAGAACTAGCACAACGCTTATCTTCAGGAGATTCAAGTCTCCAGCTGGTGGATGTGCGTGAACCACAAGAAATGGCGATCGCCCACATTGATGGCTTTGTCAATTTACCTTTGAGTCAGTTTCCTGACTGGGCAGATGAAGTCAACACCCGCTTAGACCCTCATGCTGAAACCCTTGTACTATGTCATCATGGCATTCGTTCTGCCCAAATGTGTCAGTGGTTAATTGTTCAAGGGTTTACAAATGTGAAGAATATTGTAGGCGGAATTGATGCTTACTCAACGTTAGTTGACCCTTCAATCCCCCAATACTAGCTTCTGTTTTGCATTTCACGGATATGTTGTCGGCTAAGACTGACTATCCCGACTTGCTTTTGCTATCCTTTGTACAAGCTAGGATAGCTTTAAGTACTGACTGGAAAATCTTTGTACTCTACCTGCACCTGCACACTTTATTTGGCTATCACAAAATCAGTAACCTGAAATACAGCGATTTCAAAAAGCTTATGCAAGTATGCATAAGTAGAGGGCTAATTTACTTAAATCCAAAAGCTTTTTTGAATCGGTTATATTGTATCAACAGTCACTGAACTCCAGTGGTACTGAATCTTCAATTTTCTTTACGTCTTTTTATTTATTTCTGTAGAAGTCAACAATTTGCTATCTTGCTTTACACCATGAATCCTTAAATGTAAATTTCTCTCTAAGTAGATAGGTGGAAATAAATACCAGCTACGTTAAGAAATGTAAAAACGCCTAAAACTCTTACTAATGAACGCCAGATGCTACAAGTCGGGGAACCCGCCCAACGCACTGGCTCCTAATGACTGCCTTAACGAGTTAACTTTATTTGTACCGACCTACTTAAACATTTTTTCAAACTTTGCTTAAAATTCGGCTTCGGAAAAAAACTCTTTATGCAAGTCCATCTCACAAATCGTCAACAGCACATACTTTGGGCAACAATACGTCATTATATAGCCACAGCAGAACCTGTTGGTTCTAAAGCTCTTGTTGAAGAGTACAACCTTGGTGTTAGCTCAGCAACAATTCGCAATGTGATGGGCGTGTTGGAAAAAGTCGGGTTACTGTACCAACCTCATACCTCTGCGGGACGTGTACCTTCCGACTCTGGTTACCGTATTTATGTTGACCAGCTGATCACACCTTCTGAAACTCTAGCACGAGAGGTAGAACTAGCACTGCAAAAGCAGCTCAAGTGGGAGGATTGGAGTTTGGAAGCTCTCCTGCAAGGAGCCGCGCATATTTTAGCAACTTTAAGTGGTTGTATTACCTTAATTACGATGCCGCAAACTGCAACGGCGGTGTTGAGACATTTACAACTGGTGCAAGTAGAAACGGGACGGGTGATGCTGATTGTGGTGACGGATGCATATGAGACACATTCAGCATTGATGGATTTACCGCAAGCTTTGGAAGATACGCAACCAGATGCAGAACTCATCGACCGAGAGTTGCAGATTGTTTCTAATTTCTTGAATACCCACCTACGGGGGCGAAGCATAGCTGAATTAGCCAACCTGAAATGGAGTCAATTAGACCAAGAATTCCAAGTATATAGCGAATTCTTAAAAAATCACTTGCTGAACTCGCCCGTCGCACTCTCGCACCATCTGCAACACAAATTATGGTTCGCGGTGTAGCTGAAGTTTTGCGTCAGCCAGAGTTTTCGGAATTACAGCAAGTGCAAATGCTCATCCACCTGTTGGAAGAAGAACAAGACCAACTGTGGCGGTTAATATTTGAAGAACAACCGGAGGCGGAGGAGGTCGGTAAACCACGAGTCATGGTTCGTATTGGTGCAGAAAATCCTCTAGAACCCATACGCAGTTGCTCGTTAATTTCTTCCACTTATCGCCGAGGTTCTGTATCATTAGGTAGCGTAGGAGTTCTGGGACCAACACGCCTAGATTATGAAGGGGCGATCGCCGTAGTGGCTACTGCTGCTGATTACCTGTCAACAGCTTTCAGTTGTTTCAATCCCCAGTAAGAATCTACAAAAAACAGCACATAATACTGTGCAGCTTATGGCAGAACAATTAGTGAATTGGTCAAAACTCGCTTAAGTAATGGTTAGAAAAATTGCTTTTGGGGCGCTGTGGCTAGGACTTGTTGTCTATGCTTTCTTCTTTGCCCCTCCCAATCAACCTGATACATTCGAGTTGATTAAAAACCTTTCTACTGGTCAGTGGCAAGGAATCAACCCTTTAGTTGTAGCACTCTTCAACATCATGGGCATCTGGCCTATCATTTATAGCTCCCTGGTATTTATTGATGGTAGAGGGCAAAAAATTCCTGCTTGGCTGTTTGCTTCTGCTTCTTTTGCCGTTGGAGCTTTTGCTTTACTTCCTTACTTAGCCTTACGGGAAGCAAATCAAAAGTTTCCTGGTAGCAAAAATGCTTTTCTAAAGATACTAGATTCTCGCATTACAGGTATTGCTCTAGCTATCGGCACAGTTATCCTAGTCGTTTATGGTGTTGGACAGGGAGATTGGGGAAATTTTGTGCAACAGTGGCAAACAAGCCGCTTTATTCATGTGATGAGCTTGGATTTTTGCTTGCTTTGCTTATTGTTTCCAGCTTTATTGGGAGATGATATGGCGCGGCGGTGTTGGAATAATCCTCGAGTATTTTGGGCGATCGCACTTGTTCCTCTCATCGGTCCACTTGTGTATCTTTGCTTGCGTCCACAGATATCGGAAAATGCTGATCAACAAACACTGGCATCTTTTACTAATAGAAGTTCAGTAGAGGCAAGTCCAATTGATGAAGCAGGCAGTACGTAAGAATTTTGAAGAGAAGACTTCTTACATTGCTAAATCTGCCTAACATCGCTACGCTGTTCTCCAAGCTTCAACAGACGGCATAGGGATATATCTGAAGGCAGGTTTTATACCAATTGGGATTTAATGTAAGTGGCACTTTTTCGGGTCTATCTCGGCTTAATCCCTACAACTTCTCCATCATTTTCGCGCCCATACCTGTGTTGTACGAGGGATGCCAAACGCTGTTGTTTCGTCAGCAGCTAACGCCTTAATTTGGGCAATCGTCTTGTTAATCTCTTCTTGTGTCGTCAATCCAGCTTCAATCAGAGCGTCATTTGTCTCGATCAGTGACAAATCTACTAGACGCTTGGTCTCCCCACGCACTACGACAGCTTGTGCAAAAGAAATTTCTGGAGCTACTAACCCACTATCCTGGAAAATCCGGTGGAGCATAATTCCCATACTAAAGTGCTGACCCCTTGCATGTGAGAGAGCTAGGAAAAGCTCAAAACAGCGGTCGTAGGCTGGGTTAGAAGGTTCACAAAAAGCAGTACTAAAGTCTGCTTCTTCACACACGAGCAGTCCACCAGGCTTAAGAAGTGATCGCATTTGGAGAAGTGCATCGATAGGACGGGTTAGATGCATTAGCAAGAAGCGACAGTAAACTAAATCAAAGGAGTTTTGAGGCAATCCAGTATCGTAAGCGCTACCGAGACTAAATGTTACATTACTTAAACCAAGAGCTTTTGCATTGCGTCGCGCTTGTTCTACCTGCTCCGCGCTCAAGTCTACACCAACAACTGAGCCACTAGAACCAACTTGTTGAGCCACCCAGTTAGATATATTTCCAGTACCGCAGCCAATATCAGCTACCGCCATCCCTTGCTCAAGTCCAACTCGTCGAAATAGGAACTCAGTGTAAGGTCTGTGGATTATATTGAGGATTGAAAGTCGATATGCGCCCAACTCTCCAGTAGCAAATGTATAACGATCATTTTGTGTCATTTACAAGACTCCCTATTCTAAGCTCAGTACCGACACATAGTGAAGCATTCCGGTGTATGTGCCTCATTCCCCAGATTTTACGTTATTTTGGCAATACCGTAAAAGTTGTTGGAGACAGTACGTTTTGAGTTCGATATAATACCAAGTTCAAGTGATCACTTATAAGAAAATCTATTAATGTAGGTTGGGTTTCGTTCCTTAACCCAACCTACGGATATTATAAGTGTTTAACCGAACTTGATATTATTGACCGCTTCAACATATGAACATCTGGTAATTGCCACCAAGGAACATGAGGAGATTCGTGATGTTCTTCGTGATAACCAAAATGATAGCAGGTAAGAAATGACCACCAAACAGGACATGGGATAGTTTTGGCACGGTGAGGTTCACGATAGCCGTCTTTTGGCTCACGATGAGGCAAGAATGTGCCGAAATAAAATAACTGTATTGAACTGATAAGTGCAGGTATTGCCCAAAATAAAGTGAGATTTGTTCGGGGTATATGGAGTATGAAATGAGAAGAGTTATAGATAATCGTTATGATGATCATCTGCCCCCAAGTTGAGTAATTCTTCATGAAATAAAGATACCAAGCCAAGAAATTTTTATGTTCGCCGTTGTGGAAATCGGGGTCTTTTTCACTCGCAGGATGATGGTGATGCATCCAATGTTTTTTTAAAAGTTTTTCATAAGGTAAAAAACCATATAGTGTTAAACAGAGTGAACCAATAAAATGATTAATCTTACTGTTTGCAGGAAAAACTACTCCATGCATAGCATCATGAGTTGTAATAAATAATCCCGTGTAGAGAAATGCTTGCCAAAGTACAGCAAGTGATAAAGTCAAGATATTAAAGTGAGAGATATCTACAGAAAGTAATAGAACCAAGCTGGTTACCCAAGTTGCAATAATCACAATAGCAATGACAATTCCTGTGGTAGATGCACTGGAAAGTTTTCGTTGATGACCTGTTGATTTTTCTAATGGTTGAATCACGGTTGTACTTTGTTTTGGGCGGAAATTCACAAAAATAAGCTCATGACAAGACACACTAACAGTTCACTAACAGTTCACACAGCCACTGCATCAGTAGTGACAGTGCTTTTCAACGAGCACGAGGTGCAGTAGCAAGATGCGAACGTTTCCCATAATTCCCTGACTGTATTTCATCCAGTTGCCAGTTGCTACATTGTTGTGCTCTAGGCAATATGAGTCGAGAATTATGTAGAAATGTTAATTTACTTTAATAAGTATACACAACTGCCATATCGAAAACTTTTTTCGTCACCCTGTTGTTAAGTGCATAGTTAAGTAGAAGGCAAGGGGAGCCGAGGGCAGAGGAGTCAGTGCTCGACACGTTCCACACACCCTGAAATCGGATTTTTGCAAGAAATCTATTGTAAAGAATTTACTGAAGGTGACTCGCATTCACGTTTCGTCACAAAATGGCGGTAGCGAAACATTGCTTCTAACTGGACTTGCACAAGCCAACCACTGACAAATTCCACAGGTTGTCCACCAGGCATAGAAAAGGAAATCTCATCAGTCAATCTCGTTTGACCATTTTCTGGTTGAAATAAATGTCGATGCACCCAATAATCAAAAGGTCCGGAAATTTGTTCGTCGGTAAACAGGTGATGTTCTTCGTATTCTGTGTGACTTGCTAACCAACGCAAAGGCAATGGTCCCAAAAAAAGGCGAAACTCTGTGATAGCACCCTTACCAAGTCCTCCTTCGCGGCGGACGACTTGAACGGGTTGCCAAGGTGGAGTGAGCAGTTGCAAAACATCTGGTCTTTCGTGGAATTTCCAAACAACCTCCACTGGTGCGTTAATGACTGATGAATATTTAAAGTGCAGCATCTCAACGAATTTTGATTTTGTAATTTCGATTTTGTAAGTAATAATTGCTAGTTGCTAGTTGTTAGTTAAATTTCTTAATAACCACTGACAACTAACCATGAGTCATTCTCTATGACCTATTACCAAAAAATTTCCAATTTAAAATCAGTAGCAAGGTTTATTCGTCGTATTCAGTATCTATCTCTACATCAAGAGTCTCGTCATCAATCCGCACGTAGAGAGTATTAGGGCGACAGCAAACTTGACAATCTTCTACGTAAGATTGCTGTCTACCTGCACTCAAATCGATGAAGGTGATATTGGGTTCGCCGCAATAGGCGCAGTAGTATTCTGCTGTTGTTTCCATTTACACACATTCTCCAGGTATAACAAACCCCAGAGGTTCAGAGAATAACAGAGGAAGAAATTAAACCAGTTATCAGTTATCAGTTTGAAGAAGAATTCAGCAATTCTGCAATTCTTGATTCAGAAGGAAGAAATAAAGAATTGCGACTTCTGACCGGAGGCGGAGCGTCTCCGGCTCCGCTCCTGACTCC
>JAAUSC010000140.1 GCA_012031965.1 Scytonema sp. RU_4_4 | reverse complement strand
AGTTTTTCAGCGTCAGAGCGCAGCCACTTTCACAAAAATCAAATAGGAGGGGAGCATCCCAATGCATGCAAAAAATGGTAGTGGGAGCATCTTGCTCCCTAGTTTCTAACCGAAGCGAGCTGTCCGGTCCGCACTACAAAATAAAATACATTTACACATTTGGGATGCTCCCAATAGGAGTCCTATGTCAGGCTGTTTTGATAGTTCCCTGGCTACTTGAGCACTTTATTCAAAAGGAATTTTCGTAGCCGGAACTTCTATAGTTTTTGAATATGACGGAGCATGAACTTTACTTGGATTCTTTTTATTCTTTTGAAATATTTGTACCCAAAAGAATTTTCTTTTAGAAATATACTTATTTAATACTTTATCAATAACTCGCAGTTTTTCAACATTCTCCCTAATACGCTTTAGGTTTTCTGCATGGGTAGATTTTGAAGAACCAAGAAAACTCAGAATTGAGTCACTCACCTTAAATTCTATTAATCCCAACTGAATAACACTCAATAGTTTTATAAAATTCTTGACAAAATTCACTTGTGACAAAAACATTCTAAAATTATTGTTTTGGGAATTGTCTTGGGTTGAGTTCGTAGAGATTTCGTCACCACAAAAGTACTCAGATTCAAGAGACTTGATGAACAATGCAGCAGTATAGGAGCGATTTAGCGCTCTTTCAGAAGTTTTAAAGAACCATTGTTTAGCAGCCTGCAAGTATTCTCTGCTCTTGGCAAAAAAGATAAAAACTTTCATAACAGAATTTCAAGATGAGTATACGTCGTCCAAGGTCTAGTACCTACGATAAAGATATAGAGAGTTTAGATGCGTTTGCCATCTTTGTAGAGATAACTTGGCTTTGGAAGTCTGCAAAGCAGATTGAATTGACGAAGAATTATAGCGGTTTTCAATTGGGTGCAATACATCAAAGAGTTAAGGAACTGCACCCTCAACACAGATGAAAATGTACTTCATCCGGATGAGAACCGCTATAGTAATGTGTCTAAATTATTTGGAAGTCCCTTAATTGGGACACACAAGCATTAAGCGTCAATCGTCCATTTCCTTCAAGGTAGCCACTGTTGAAGGAGACATCCGGCTGAGTGAGCGGAAAATCCAGTACTTAACCATTGTGTCAGCGACAACTGGGACTGTTGCTATAAACAGAGAGATCGCACTACGATTGGGTGCAACCCCCAAATGGGCAGCCAAGCCTTCTAAGAGAACCTCCCATCCATGAGGAGAGTGGAAACCCACGAATATGTCGGTTGTCAGGATGATGGCAAACGATTTGGCGCTGTCGCTCAGACCAGACACAATATTGTCTATGAAAGATTTGAGGACAGCGATATCTTGTCGTCTGAACAACAGTACTAGAGCGAAAGCTACAAGCGCCACTATATCAGCAAAAACGTTGCTCAGAGCACTATTACTCTTATGACGATATTCCTCTTTAAGTTCAACTGCTTTCTCTTTAACTTTCTCCTCCATAGCTTCTGGCTCTATCTTAGGAGCAGAATGAATCAAGCTTTCCAATTCGAGTTCTTCTTTGAAGGTGTTTAGTTCTTTAAGAGCTTCCTCCTTCATCTCAGAGTTTAAGAAGACTTGCGTTTGTCCTTCTCCCTTGAACTTCTCTACCATTGGAAGAATCAAGAAATTTTTAGATATCTGTTGCGTCAATAGGGGGACAATAATTAACAACACCAAAAGCCTTAGAGCAATAACAGTTATTGCTCTAGAGCGGCGAAATTCATTGACGACCTCTTGTTCAGCTCCAGGATTCAGGTCGTTTTTGACCTTATCGAGCGTTCTCTTGATTGACCTTGGCAGGATTCCTGACTGATCATTGTCTGACTCGGCGGATTGCGATTCTAAATCTTTTGAAGTTTGTTTTTTTCTCTTGTTAGAAGGGACTGGTTTAACGTCTTTAACTTCAATAATATTTACAGCTGGTGGATATGACTTTTGACTAACAACTGGGCTAGAAGTTGTAGATGAGTTTGGAACCAGTGCAGAACTGTCTGCATCGTTAGTCGCATATTTCGCTACCATTCCCTCTACAAATATCAGCTTCATCAAGTGATCTTGTCCGAGCGTGCCGACTGTAGATCTGCTCGCATTGAATTCTTTCATTCTTTGTTTAAGAACGTCCAAATTGTTCTCGAACTCTTCTTGGGGAAACTCAATTTGACCATTATTACGTACTTTGTCACCATTGAAGTATCTACCTTCAATTAATTCGATTTCAGAGCAGCCTGATAAGCCTGCTCTAACGATTGCTCTGGTGTTCCGAGAAAACGGTCTTTGATCCGAGCAAATGAGTCTAGCTGTTTCTTAAGAGAATTAGAAGACATAAAAAACCCCCAGTGATTAACGCGTTTTTTACTTGAATTCTCTGTGATAAAAAGCCCGATGAGTTGAACAGTTAAGCCCGATAAGGCAACAAGGGAGTTACCAGGATCGGTGACAGCAATAAGAGAGCGCAGTTGGTCGAACCTAAGGGCTACGCTACTATCACTAGCTAACTTAAGCTAGCAGTACACCAAACTACGGCTTGAAGCTGCAGCGAACACGAGGAAGCTAATTCTTAAAACACATGACAGTACAGGTATTGAAATTCTAAATAAATATGTCAATTGTTACTTTTAGTAAAGCAAAAGAAAATAGACAAACTTGAGACAAAAAGGTAACAAACTCGGGACAAAAGATAGATTTTTGAGTTCAACTAACTAGCGAAGGCTAACAAATCCAGCCTTGTTAATCAATTTCTGACCCTGAGTACTTAACAATAAAGCAGCATAAGCCATACCAGCTCGTTCGTCCTGTAGACCGTTTTGCTTAACGATGACAAACAATCGGCGAGTCATTGGATATTGTCCACTTTGTATAGCTGCCATGTTTAGGCGGTTGCGCTGATTTGGACATTGAGAAGGTTTCACCAAAGGCTTTTTATAAAGAGGAATCAGTTGATCGGCTTCATACCCAATCGGCAAAGATTTGACACTACATTGTGACAATACGTCAATAGCAGTAGCATAATAAATGCCACCAGGATCTGAAGCGACTTTTCTTAGTCCACGGGTTGTGTCATCAACAATCTTGACTTTGTTACCAAGTTTCCCACCCTGCAAAACGTTGTCTACAAAGAATTCAACCGTACCACTGACTTCTATGGGTCGAGAGTAGGGAGTCAGAGGGAGGTTTGGTCCACCGACTTGCTTCCAGTTGTTGATCTTGCCTATGTAGATATCTTTGAGCTGAGCGACAGTGAGACCAGGAATTTTCAGATTGGGATGAACGGCGATCGCAATTCCATCTATCGCCACCGGTATTTCTTTGAGGGAAAAGCCGCGTTGCTGTGCTTCCTGGTATTCTTTCTCTTTAAGTGGACGGGAGGACTCAGAAAAAGCAAGCTGATTCTGTAACACCATTTTGATGCCGAAACCAGAGCCCGGTTTACCAATAACTGGATGGGTGTAGCGCAATCTAAAGTGTGGCCAGGTGGTCTGAATCATTGGGTCTAGTGTTTTTCGGATTGGTGCCCAAGTTGTACTACCTCCATAACTAAATAATCCGGGTGGAATATTTGGCACTTGAGCAAAGGTTTGAGCCTTATCATGAACCGTCAATATCGGAGCCTTATTGTAAGGCGTAAAAGGTTGAATCTTATCATGAGGTTTCTGTAGTTTTTCCCTGCTTCTATCTCTAGGACCCACGAATAAGTTGCTAACAGATTCAAAAGCAGATCCATCACTAGCCCACCAAAACCCCAGACAAATTAGTCCAGCCGCAGTTAGCAGAAGTAAAACTAGGATTGTCGTTTCTGTTGTTTTTTGAGACATAAGGTCTTCGCCAATTTATCAAAAGCCTGATGACCTGCAGAGTCTAAATGCTATGAGGTAACATCTGACTCAAAGCAATGTCTTCTACCAAGGTATAAGGAGAAACTAAGCAATTCCTAGAAATTTTGATTCATAAATTATAGGCAAGGCGTTTTTTGAGGCGCTTTTTGACCAACAATATTTTTGATTGCCGACAGAAGCTCTAATTCTATGTAAGGTTTTGTCAAGTAAGCGCTAGCGCCTAGGAGCATTGCTAAATTGCGGTGTTTAGTGTTACTGCGGGTTGTGAGCATGGCCACAGGGATTGTTACCAGGTAAGGGTCTTGACGACGGTATTCAAGAAACTCAAACCCATTCATATTAGGCATTTCGACATCAGAAATTATCAATTCCACCATTATTGAACCGTTTCGCAGTTGTTCGACAGCTTCCCATCCATCCCGTGCTTGCAAAACTCGATAGCCAGCTTTCTCTAAAGTGAGAACCAAAGCTTGTCTAGCGGTAGCAGAGTCATCAATAACAAGCACTGTAGGCGTTGTGTGTGTCTTGTTAGGAACTACGTCCTTGTGAGCAGACAAATTATGAGTGGCTAACGACTCGGTGACAGGTCCTATGGTGGCTATGGTAGTTTTGCCCTGCGCCAAAAGCTCTTCTAGCAACATCACCCCATTAATCACGGGAATTAGATTGCCATTTCCCAGAATGGTACAGCCAGAAATATAGTTGGGAGGAACGATCATCGCTCCAAAAGGTTTGATCACCAGTTCTTGCTCAGCAACTAGGTAGTCAACTTCTAGAGCAAACATCTCTTGCTCTCGACGGATCACCAGCACCGGTAGAGTCTTGTTTTCTGTAGAGGAGACAGTGACCGTTGCTTTTCTGGTAGAAAAGATTTCCGGCAATAAACAGTTGTAACCCAAAAGATCGGCCAATCGATAAATAGGAATAGACTGTTCTTGCCAGGTTAAAAATTGCTGGCTATCAACTTGGTGAATCTGAGCGGCTTGGGGAGTTACAATCCTTGTAATGCTGTCGATTGGCAGTCCTACAGTTATGGAACCCACTGAGCAAACTAGTAATTTGGCGACCGTTAGTGTAAATGGCAGGCGTAAGGTAAAGGTTGTGCCTTGTCCTGGAGAGGAACTCACGGTGACAATCCCTTTGAGGGATTGTAACTGCGCCCTCACCACATCTAGCCCGACTCCCCGTCCGGAAAGTTCGCTCACCTGACTTGCGGTTGAAAAACCGGGCTCGAAGATCAGTTCAAACAGCTCCTGAGTCGGAGTCAGTGCCAATTGTTCTGGCAACAATAAGCCTCTTTCGATTGCCCGAGAACAAATACGCTCCAAATTGAGCCCCTGACCATCATCCCGTAGCTCAACAACAGTTTGGTTACCCTGGTGATACGCTCGAATTTCAATTTCGCCTTGCTCTGATTTTCCTTGTTGACGCCGAACATCTGGAGGTTCAACGCCATGATCAAAAGCATTCCGAAGTAAGTGCAGAAGCGGGTCATAAAGCTTCTCTACAATGGCTTTTTCAACCTGTATATCTGTTCCTATGAGTTTCAAGCTGACGGGTTTGTGATAAGTGGTAGACATATCCCGTAAGACTCTGGGAAAACGATTTAGCACGTTACCAATGGGCAACATGCGAGACCACATGAGTTCATCCCGCAGTTGAGAGAGCATTTGACGCTCCTGTCGAATTGTTCGATTCGAGCGTCCATTAAACAAAGCAATATCATCCACAGCCTCTTTGACCTGCGCCACTTCTTCCAGGATTTCTTGCAGCGAGGAGTGTAGAACTCCGTAGCGATCCATTTCCAGAGAATCAAACTCCGTAAAGGAGAATTCAGAAGCCGATAAATGAAAACCAGATGCAGAAGGACTACGTGCAGAATCAGATGAATGATTAGGGAATTCATTGAAGAACCCTAATTCCCGGTTCCCGTTCCCTAATCCCACTTTGTTTCTATGGTCAATGGATTCTGAAGCGACCAATATAGTGTTTGATAAGTCTTGTGTCCGCTGGATGACCTCTTGGAAGCGATCAAAACGACGGAGTAACTCTTGAATGGCGTCCTGAATTTGTTCATTCTCAAGAGCAAACATATTGCGGTTAATCGTTAGTTCGCCCAAGAGATTATTCATCCGCTCTAACCGAGCGAGGTCAACCCGAACTGAAATATTGGAGGCGGTATTGTTGGAAAGCTTCTCCTGAGGTTGTTTGCGAATCTGAAATTCCTGCTTTGCAGCAGGTTCAAGAGAAGAAGGTTCTGTTGCCTGCGAAGCTACAATAGCACTGTTAGGAGTGGGACTAGCAAGATTTAGCTTAGGTAGAGATGGTAGTTCTTCTGCTGCTTCAGTCCCGGAAATAATGTTAGTTGCCGATTCCAGATCGTTGATAGTTGGGGTGACTTCTTCTATATCAGTCTCAAAAAGGAAAACAGGGCTGTTATCATTCGTTTGTGCCGCTGTAACCGATTTTTTCCCACTTAACAAGTCCTCTAGAGAAAGGGGGACAGGCTCTTCTGGGTGTTCAACCGCAGTTTCTGAGTTTAGAGAAGCAATGGCTGGATCAAATATAGGTAGGAGGTGCTTCGTCGATAGCTCCTGAGTCTTGGAAAGCAATGGCTGGATCAAATATAGGTAGGGGTGCTTCGTCGATAGCTCCTGAGTCTTGGGAAGCAATGGCTGGATCAAATATAGGTAGGGGTGCTTCGTCGATCACAGTGGTTTGCGCCAAAGCTATCAGCGTCGCCGAGGGGCTACCTCCTTGGGTACGATCGCCTGCTAGGACAGCCTCTCTACTTGCGTGAAAATCAGCAAGTGCCAATTGGGTAATATGCAGTGCTTGATCGGGGTGAGCAAGTAGCGCAGCTAAAGTCGTTTCTGCGATTGCTTTAAACCCTGGAATCTCTAGAAACTCAGCAAATCTAGCAAAAATTTCGGTTTGTGTGCGTAATTCTTTAGCAATCTCATGGTTTTGGGGGTTAGTAGCGATTATAGTGGCAAGATGCTCTAAGCCATGAGCGACATCGACCTGAAAGACTGATGCGACGATGTCAACGTTTAGATCTGCAGAGTCAGGTATATAGTAGTTAGCCTGAGTGAGCGCATCTCCCAGTTTTTCTTCGAGCTTGGTAAAGATAGGATCAGCAGCGTTTAAGGCTGACTCTAAGTCAAAGCAACCAGTTGTAATCTGCTCTGTGAGAGGAAGTCGGAGACAATCGTAGGCTTGTAGCAGCAGCCCTTCGAGATCGGCATCGATTTCTACAGTCTCGTCGTAGAGTGCCCGGAAAATGTCTTCTAGTCGATGGGCAATGATTATGATGCCCTCAAGCTCCACAATTGCAGCACCTCCTTTGAGGGAGTGAGCGGCTCGCATTAACTCGTGGAGTTTGGTAACGCTGCGTTCAGACCTCAGTGTGAGTAGCCCTGTTTCGATCACTTCCAGCAGTTCAGGGACTTCTTCAATAAAAAATTGATAAGTTTGGTCGTGAACATCGCGAGACATCGGCATAATCTACTTCTCCCTGAGTCATCAGTGGAACGTTTGATACTACTGTACTTTGAACTGACTGACACTTCCTTGCAGCACTTTGGCGACTGCGATGAGTTTCTCAAAAGAAACCGACACATTGGTAGCTGAGGTTGCTGTGTTTTCCGCGATGGTAGCAACCTCTGCCATTGTTTGGGTGACAATCTCAGAGTTTTGAGCTTGCTCAACCGTTGCGTGGGCGATCGCTTCTACCACTTCATAGATTTGAGCATTAGCTGTGACAATTTGGTTTAACCCCAAACGGGTTTCATCCACCAATTTGCTTCCAGACACGACCTGTTCAGTACCGACTTCCATTGCAGTAACCACCTCACTGGTTGCCCGCTGAATGCTAGATATCAGTTTTTCGATGTCATCGGTCGCTTTTGCCGATTGCTGGGCTAGCTCTCGGATTTCCTCAGCAACGATTGCAAAGCCTCGACCTTCTTCGCCAGCGCGAGCAGCTTCGAGGGATGCATTGAGCGCCAGAACATTTGTTTGCTCCGCAAAATTCTTAATCAGATTTACCACTGTAAAGATTTTTTGGGAAGATTCGCCTAAGTACTTGACTTTTTTAGCAGTTTCTGCAACTGTCTCCCGGATCGCCACAATTCCATCTACTGCTAAATTCATCAGTTCATTTTCCATTTGGACGGTTTCAGTCGCTTCTTGAACTGTTGCTTCTGCGGCTTTAGCGTTCATGGCGATCGCTTGGATCGAGTTATCCATTGCGTGAATCCGCTGGATGGCTTTTCTAGTTTTGTCTGACTGCTGCAAAGCACCTTCGACTAAAGCTTGAACAAGATCCTCGCTATCATTCGCTGTTGCTTCTACTTGGTTGGTTGCGGTTTGGACTTGAGTCACAATCTTGCGCAAGCTCTCAATCACATAATTATAAGAGTCAGCGACCGTACCAACTTCATCGTCTGTCACCTGGGCGTAAACTGTCAGATCTCCTTTACTAACAGGGTCTACTTCCACCAGTAACTCGAACACCCGCTTTTGCAAGAGTTCTTTATCCTGCACGAACTGCTGTATTTGCTCCGCCATGTTGTTGATAGTGGTACATAGCACAGCAAGTTCGTCTTCCCCTTGCACATTCAGACGGGTATTTAATTTTCCTCGACCCATTTTCTCCACGGCTGAGGTTGCAGCTAGGAGGGGACGGGTAGCCCGCTTCGCTAGGATAGCTGCAACCACTCCAACCAGTAGGGCTGCAATGACCATTCCGATAAATAAAACTTGGCGTAGCTTCCTCAAAGGAGTAAAAGTTTCTACTGTAGGACGGGCAATACCCACCGTCCACCCAGGTTCTGGCACTCCCCTTATCCCTGGCATACTTGTGAAGCTGACCAGGACTTCTTCTTGATCATTCTTATCTATTGCAACATTGCTTACTACCAAACGTCTCTTTAGATTTTCCAACACATGTGTCCATGACTCGGAAAATCCCTCATAATCTGTTTCAGCTGATTTACCGATCAAACTTTTTTCAGCAGCAGCAAACACCTGTCCTTCTGGACTAACTATCTCATATTCCCAGGTATCATCTTGAATATATTTGAATATTTCGTTTAGATGCTCTGATGACATCCGAACCATAAGAACACCAAGTATTTCACCCGTTCCAGCCTGTTTAATTGGTGCAGCGACTTCTAGCTGACTTCTGCCCGTTGACAGAGTAGCCTTTGGGTCACTCATAGCTACGGACTGAGTTGAGATCACACGCTGAAACTGCTCTTGGTTACTATAGTTCTCATGAGAGTTAAAAGGACGTGATGAATGGGACTGAAACAGCAATTTGCCCGTTATATCAATGACTGCAATATTGTCGTATTTCCCGTTGCTAGTCTCAATAAAATGGTCTAATAAATTAACTTTTTGCTCCCCCGAATTCTGTGTGTTTAACTGCGGGTTTGTTAGAAAAGACAACTCAGAAATCGTTGTGTTGAATTGTTGTGATTCTGTAAGCAAGGGCGACTTAGCCATCGCTTCAGCGTCTTCAACGAACTGGTTAATGCTGATGCTAAGTGCGCTTCTCAAGCCAAGGATACGGCTTTCTTGCTCTGCAAAAATTTGCGCCGTGATAGAACGACTTGCCAAGGTATAAGCGATACCCCCAACAGTTGCTATCGGAATCACACTGATAGCAACTGCCAGAACCGTCACTTTTCTTGGCAAACTCTTTGGTAGACTCAATACTGACAGACCCAATGCCTTCCACCAACTCGCTTTCCCCCATTGGCGAAAAGCCTGTTGAGTTTTGGATGAGTTTCTACTGGTCTTTGCATTTTGGGAGTTAGGCATAAAAGACCTAATAGGATTTTGAGTCATGAAATTTACCTCATGAAAACTGAACTGAGCAGTTGGTTGCAGTCGTCTAAAGCCTAACAAAGGCAGAACAATCGTTTATGACTTCTGAAGCTTATGACTGGGATATTGCGGTAACAATGACTTCATCATCTAAAACGGCTAACTGTTCACCATTAGATTTCAATTGGTATCCGCGCAAAAATGGTATCAACTCAGGAGCGATAACATCATCGGACGACGGAGATTGAAGCAGATCCGGATCGCACCACTCCATCATTTCTGCCCGGTTGATCACTAGCCCTATCATCTGGTTCTCAGCATTGGTGAGCGTACTCATAGAGCGGACACGCAGTACAATGATGCTATAAGTTGCACTTATACCTTGTTGATGCCAAGGAGTTAAGCCTATCAAGTGAGCCAGATCAACCATCCAGAGTACCTCACCCCGCCAGTTATAAGCCCCCATGACCCACGCAGGAAGTTGAGGAATTGGCGTAATCTGATCAATAGGGATTGTCAACACCTCAGCGATTTGAGAAATTGGCAGCAACACCGTTGTTTCAGTGTCAAGCTGAAACCGTAAAAACTGCTCTCTTGTGTTTGCAGAAGATAGGACTGTTGTTGATGACTCTGCTACAGAGTCCGATGTGAGTAAAGAGTCAGACGCCATTGGTGTCTCCTTAAATGTCAGACGTGACACCCAAACAACTGTTGATAGCGCTGAGTAGTTCTTCCTCAGCAACTGGCTTAGCTAGGTAAGCATTTGCTCCCTGCTTTAATCCCCAGAATTTATCAGCACTCGTTTTTTTTATTGAACAGAGAATAATAGGTATATTAGTTGTCTCAGCTGTCGCCTTTAAATCTCGACAAAGCGCAAAACCGCTTCGATCTGGTAAGACAACATCTAGGATTATAATATTGGGCTTATGTTGATTGATTTGTTCTATTGCTTCTTGTCCGTTAGTGGCTGTCAAAACACGAAAACCGGATTGATGCAAATACTTTGTAATCATTTCCCGCGCAGGTAGGGAATCATCAACTACCAAGGCAACTGTTTGGTCACTCAAGGAATCCTCAGTAGTCAGGGTAAGATTCATATATTATGTACCTCCAACAAATAACGGATAGCCACAGCTAAGCAATTCAAAATTCAAAATTTCAAAAAATTTTCTCTTCCTAAGTAAGGGTAGATTTCACAAAAAGTGCATGAATGCTAGCTGCATTGAGCTTCTGCGAAACCTACACCCCAATAACTGAACGTTTTTTTAACTTGCCTTTTCCCATTTGATTTACAACGTCGGTTCAGTAAGATGAATTTGTCTAAAGTGCTTATTGATGACACCTAGGACTTGCTTAGTATCAACTGTTTCTTTACTAAGAAAATCTGAAGAGCCAACCACCTTAGCTCTCACTCGATCAATGACCCCATCATTTCCCGTCAAAATAATAATTGGCGTATGGCGGAAGCAGGAAAGCTTGCGTAGCTTGCTGCAAATTTCATACCCGTTTGTATTCGGCATCATCAAATCTAGAAAGATCAGATCCGGCTTAAGCGCTAACAAAACGCCGATCGCCCGCAAAGGATCGTTTAGACCGACAAACCGATAGTTTGCTGCTGTCAGAATCTTTTCCATCTCTTGGACAACCCAAGGATTGTCATCTAAACAGGCAATTAAAGGTTCCGGAGTCTGTAATTGCGTTGATGATGGAAAGACTGGAGCTGGTAAGTCAGCAATAGTTCTTAATTCCACTAAGCCCAACTGAATATAAGGCAACAGTGAACGGGTGACAGTCAACACGTCCTGCTTCGTTTCTATTGCCATTTCACGCAGGGTCTGCTGTTTTTCTAAAAGTTGGCTTAGCATTTGGTAGACTGAGGTAGAAATTCGCTGTTGCAGGTCTCCTGATTGACCTATGGCAGGCGCTTTATTGGGGGAGCAATCAGCAACTTTTGCAGCCTTCCAAGTTTGCCAAAGCCGGTCTGCTTCCCCAACGGCTTGTGCTGCATCAATCAGAACAAGTCTCTTAGGCAACGTTTTGTTCGGTCTAAGTTCATAAGTCAGCTGTGTTGCTTGCGTGATATCAAACAACACTTCAACAATCGTAGACCAAATGACCTTGGCAGCTTGCTCGTTGGTAATTTTTTGTTGCTCTACCCATAAACACAATAATTGGTACTGCCAACAGGCACCAAAATCTTCAGCAGCCGTATTAACCAATTCGTAATGTAGTGCTGAAATATCAGTAGGTTGCTGAGGGAGATAGATCGCTGAATTCCGCTTCCAGCGTCTCACGGGGTGATCTCCACCAGTGGTATACACGATGAAACCGCGATGCAGATAGACAACCCATCCTCGCCCCATGACATCGGTCAACACAAGTTGACCGCTAAACTGAAGCTGCTTCAACGTTAAAAACAGCTCGGCCTGCTTGGAAGCGTCAAAGTCGCTAATCAGCGGAGTGTCATTTCTCCGAGCAAGTAGGGAATCAACTGATTGGTAAAGGAGACTGCTATCCATTGCACCTTCATCAAATTTGTTGTGATTTGTTGAGCTGGTATCTGTTAAGCATGACTAGTATCTGCTGTATAAGGTGACAAAGTCGTAATAAAATGTGGGACAAGTGCTTTTAAAGAGTTGTCTGGCAAAAACTGGTGACACTCAGGTCAAAGTTCTGAAAGCTATGAAGGATTTGCCCTTCCGGTTTTTAGCTGACTGAAGAAGAGATTCCTGGTGACAGTTTTTATAAGCATTCCTTATTGTGGGCATTAGATTTTTAGATAGAGTTTAGAGTTATGGACAATCAATGAAATAGTTGACTAAAGCCACTGCCAATAAAAGGCTTGGGCACTTTACGTCATAAAACTTCACAAGGTGTGCCATTTTTTACTCACTTTGTCATGACCCCTTGTGGTTTCAAAAATGCCGAGTGTAAGCAGTTTTAGCCCTTCTTGTTTGCAAGACAACGCTCAAACTTGGCTTTGATAGACTCGATGATTGACAGGAATCAAATCGCAACGCTCTGGAAGTTCCAAGCGGTATCCTGTATTATGAACTGTTTTGAGGTAACGGGGATTGTAGCGCTCAGGTTCCAGCTTATCTCGAATGTTTTTGATATGAGCCCGAATCGTTTCAATATTATCATCGGGTTCATATCCCCAGACTTGCTTGAGAATCTCATGTAACGAAACAGCTTGATTGGGATGCTGAAGCAAGCAGTGGATGATTCCAAACTCCAGGGGAGTGAGCTTCACTGTTCGACCAAACCAAATTACCTCTAGTTCTGAAGGTACAAGCGTGAGGGGACCATAACTCAGAATTTCCATGGGTTTGGTCGCTTTAAAACACCGCTCCGTGCGCCGCAGGATGGCTTGAACTCTTGCCAGCATCTCTTCCACAGCAAAGGGCTTGGTTAAATAATCATCAGCACCAGCATCAAACGCCTTCACTTTATTCTGAGCTTGCTCCAAGGCTGTCAGGATTAAGATTGGAATATCAGCAGTGCGATCATCCTGGCGTAAGCGCCGACAAACCGTAAATCCATCGATTCTCGGTAGCTGGATATCTAGCATGATCAGGTCTGGCAACAACTGTAAAGCTAAGACTTGACCCTTTATACCATCACTAGCCCAACTCACCTTATGTCCACGCATTTCCAGACTTAAAGCAATTAATTCTGAGAAGGCAAAATCATCGTCAATCACAAGTATCTGAGACATCGCTCACTCCATTACTTTTATGCTCACTCCAAAACAAAATTGCTTGACTGCTCAAGTTAATTGATATTCTCTGGCTTGGTGATTTGCGAACTATCGCCAGTCGCTAATTTCGAGGCTTCTTCTGGCTTTAAATCAGCAACATCACTCATCTGAGCAGTCAGCAAATTTTTGACTTCCTCAGAAGGGGCGATCGCTTCAGTCGAGGTATTTACTGGAGCAAGTTCAACCGTTGACTCTGCAGTCAAAGCAGGAGTCTTTACCTGCTCAACAACATCACTGACTTCAGCAGTCGGCAAATTTTTGACTTCAGAGTTGACTTCCTCAGAAGGGGCGATCGCTGCAGTCGAGGTATTTACTGGAGCAAGTTCAACCGTTGACTCTGCAGCCACAGCAGGGGTCTTTACCTGCACTGAGTCAGGATTCAAATGAGTTGCAGATTGGGAATTGATGCCACATCCGGACAATATCAGAATGACTGCCAATACTAATAGGGATAACCATCTTAAAGCATTTACTTGCCAGTTAATGACACTCATTTTGGACACTCATTTTGTTTTGTTACTTTCCCCAACATTTAGAAACTTTGTCTTTTATCCTGTGTAAATATCCTGTGTAAATGTGGTATGAGACAGTCCGGTTTCTGAAGCCAATTGAGTGATTTTACCTCTCCAATCTTGCACGTGCTTCGATAGTTGTTGCCCAAACTCGCCTTGCTCAAGGATTGGTATTTGCTCTGGATGACCTCAACAGCTTCAGCTTTTGATCAAAGAAGTCGTCAGGAGCCAGAATAGCTTGGGTATTCTGTGCAATTGAAGGATGACTTAAAAGTTCAAGCCCTTGCTGATTACATTCTGACTCCTTGGCGGAGCGTCTGGTGGCTCCGCTCCAGCTGCGGAGCGTAGGCAAAGGGAACGCTCCTGAATTTTGAATTCTTCTTGTTGACATACCATCACACCACGTTCAGGTTACTTTGTTCAACAATTTATGTTTGCATAATGCTTGAAGTTACTAACACTTAGTAACTTTACAGAATTCACTTGGGCAAGCGGAGGTGCGGTGAAGCTTTCGGCATATTGGGGGTGCTGCTTCTGTGCAATCGCCGTTAAATGGCTTTGCAAGTTGTTTTCAAGGAGAGCCGACACTTCGACGGTCTTCACGTCATAGGTTTGCGTAACCAGTTTGGGATAGAACCCAATACCAATGATCGGAATCAACAGACAAGCGGTAATGAATATTTCGCGAGGATTGGCATCGAAGAAAGGCTGATGGTTTTCTTTTGCTAAAGCTGGGTTTTCGGGTCCATAGAAAACTTGTCGCAGCATCGAGAGCAGATAGATCGGAGTTAGAATCAATCCGACAGCCGTCAGCAGAATCACGACTACTTTAAAGGTGGGATTATAGGCATCACTTGTCACCAAGCCCAGAAATACCATGAACTCTCCGACAAAGCCGCTCATTCCAGGAAGCGCCAAAGAAGCCAAGGAGCCAGTCGTGAACAGGGCAAATGTCTTGGGCATGGCTTTTGCCATCCCTCCCATCTCATCCATCATGAGCGTGTGAGTCCGCTCATAGGTAATGCCACACACAAAGAAGAGACTTGCAGCAATTAAACCGTGAGAAAGCATTTGCAAGATCGCACCATTCAGACCCAGGTTAGTAAATGAAGCAATGCCAAGCAGGACAAAACCCATGTGAGAAATTGAGGAGTACGCTAGGCGTCGCTTCAGGTTGGTCTGACCAAACGCACACAGCGCACCATAGATGATATTGACGATTCCTAGAATGGCGAGTGCAGGCGCAAAGTAGACATGGGCATTGGGCAACATTTCAACGTTCATGCGGATGAAGGCATAGCCTCCCATCTTCAGTAAGACCCCAGCCAAAATCATCGAAACGGGAGCCGAAGCCTCACCATGAGCATCTGGTAACCAAGTGTGCAGTGGGAAAATCGGCAGTTTGACTCCATAGGCAATCAAGAATCCTGCGTAAGCGAGTAGCTCAAATCCCAAAGAGTAGTTCTTGAGACCTAAGGTTTCTATATCGAAGGTGAACGTATCACCGTAAAACGCCATTCCCAAGCCTGCTACCAGGATGAAGATTGATGCCAAGGCAGTATAGAGAATGAATTTCGTTGCAGCATAGCGGCGTTTTTGTCCACCCCAGATCGCAATCAACAGATACACTGGTACAAGCTCTAATTCCCACATGAGGAAGAACAGTAGGATATCCTTTGCCACAAATACCCCAAGTTGAGCGCTGTACATCGCCAGCATTAGGAAGTAAAACAGACGCGGTTTATCTTGAACTTTCCAGCCGGAAAAGATGGATAAGGTCGTCACTAAACCAGTCAACAAAACCAGAGGCATTGATAGACCGTCAACTCCGACTGACCAGTTCAAGCCCAACTGCGGAATCCAGGAATAAGTTTCCGTTAGCTGGAATTTGACGTTCTGGAAATCGTAGCCGCGCCAAACCATGTAGATCATCAAGGCGAAGTCCACCAATCCGACACCAAGCGCGTACCAGCGAACTGTTTTACCCTCCTTGTCTGGCAACACAGGAATGAGTAAGGAAGCCAGAAAGGGCAGGAGAACGATGAGTGTTAGCCAAGGAAATTGAATACTCATATTTAGCACTTAAGGTGAGAGAGTAGTTTCTGCGTGCAAGAGGCAAGGTATGAATACCAAAAATCTTGATTTTGACTGTCAACTCTTGCCACAAATGTTTTGCTTCTATCTAGAGAGCCGGTCCCGTACGAAGTCGTTGACGTAAAATGCAGAATACCAAAGTGTTGTTTGAGTGTTGTTTGAACCCAATATTTAGGCTGTCTTTAGGCTGCAGTCTAAATGCGATCGCCCGTAAGGGCACTGCGCTCGGCGCAATCGCTAAAAACTATGCTCTAAATATTTAGCCGCCATTTAGCCGAAAATTGCGTTTTGGTCCTGTACGCATACTTTCGTTTTTGTCAACATATATTTTAGTAAACCGGCAGTGGACCGGGACTCTAGGGACGCGATTACTTTATCAATGTGCTTGAAGGGTAGAACTGCACCAAAGACATCAACGTGTAGAGTTAAATGCGACAGAGTTAAAGTTTTCCATGTTGCAAAGCTCTAGGAGTAACACACTGTACAAATTGACCGTAATGTGAATTACGAAATTTAGTTGTTTTAGGCACTTTTGTACAAGCCCGATTTCTCCTTTATTTGCCGTGTTGGGTGCTACTAGAGGTAGTGAACAATGGCTGAAATTCCGAAATAAGACATAGTACATCTATACGGGTGCATAAGTCCTAGACTCTTCACTGAATCACACAATCAAGGTGTGAGTTGGGAGTTAAACAAGTCTATTGTAATCTTAAGTTAAATCAAAGAAGGTAACAAACTCGGGATATCCAGATTGTGTTGCAAAAACTTTTTGAGAACATGAAAATCCTGTTGGTGGTTCTGATTTATGCAGCTACCTGAAACACTTGAGCAATACACTTGAGCAATACATTTTATTTGAGTGATAAGTCACCTTTTTCTATTCTCTGAATTTGCCCTTGACAAAATTATATGCATCGTTATAATGACCCAGAATTGTTCTTCTGGCTGTATGAAACGACTTAAATCCTAGTCCCTCTTTGACCAATCGTTTGATAAATCGATTGCACCCAACGTATAGATAAACGTAGATTATAGAACGTAGATATAGTAGTGTGTTCAACTTCAACACCAGGTTCACACATTATCTCTTCCAAGTTTCCATAGCCCAGACATCGTTTGAAGATTTTTCTTATTCCTACTGAACGTTATCACAATTGCAGAAAGCGCTTTGGCTTACGATTCAATCTAATTGCTCAACTGCTCGACTATGAACTTGCCCTCTTTTCTTGATTCGTGCAAGAGATTTCCTTTGTTCCCAATTTATCACTTGTTCGTCCTGAGTTTGTCACCTTCTCTGATTTAATTTAATGCTTATATACCTAGCAATGTCCTCGCACATTCTAAACCTTAGAGGACATAACACCATACCGCAAACATTCAGGAAGCAGGAATTATGAATTACTACAACAAATCGCAGTTTGCGAAAGTTGTCTACTTCAATGTAACAGTCAACGGAAAAAGGGATATGGTTCCTATGCAAGTGAACGATGATGGTTCACTGAAATATATCTCTCGATACGTAGAAGACCAAACAATTGATTCTGAATCAAGCATATCTCTGAATCAATTGTAAGGTAATGTGTTAAGGCACGGACATGCGAAAAAAATATCCAACCTTGTTTCCCGCTCTGCTGGGACGGAACATACACACCCGTTCAAAAATCCTAGTCTCGTTGCTCGCGTAGCGTGCCCAAAGGGCTTAGGTTGGATATTTTTTTTCTTAGATCTCCCTTATTTTGCGATTCTGCTTAATTATTAGTTCTCCCTGATTCAACAACTTATCTAGTAGGATATTTGATATTTCAAATCGTTCACTGATTGAAATAGATGATGATCAATGTACTCCACAGCATGAATGCCAAACTCTAGTACAATGTTGAGATTTCTTGGGCTATAGCAGTTTTCAGTTGGGTGCAACACATCCAAGAATTAAGGAACCGCAGCCTCGACGCAGATGAAATTGTACTTGATCCAAATTATAAGAAAAATGCAGAAAACCCTTGAGGAACAGCACCACAGGTGCGTATTCCGTACTTCAGGCGTCGCGGGGTTCCGACTGTCCAAGCGAGCCAGCCTTAATAGAACGAGTACTCGTCTTGGAACACAGATTAACGAAACAAAGGAAGCTCCCAAAGGGAGCCGCTAACGCTAAGGCTCTTTTTCTTTGCCCAAGTGCGTCGGGATGAATGCTAATAGAACCCTTTAGGGTTCCGTCATGGTAACTTTTTTTGGCTCAGGTAAACTATCTATCCACTCATCAATCATACTGCTGATAGTCCTATCTAATTCAGCAGACAATAAGACTAACTTATAGTATCTACGGTCAGTTATTCGGCAATTTAATCTTTTTGTTTTTCATTTTTGTCTCCCAATGGTTTCATATTTATGATGTTATATATCGATTAAA
>JAAUSC010000353.1 GCA_012031965.1 Scytonema sp. RU_4_4 | reverse complement strand
TTCTCTTTGCGATCTGCGCTCCGCGCAGCAGCGAAGCTATCGCCTTAAATGACCTTTCGCTGGCATAGTCTGAGATACACACTTTATCTAATTGCCATTTTATGCTGATTAGATGTGGAATAGCTTACTAGTGGGAGTTTGCCACAACTAGCGAAATTGGGTGTAAGCAATTGGCGATTAGCGCAAGTAGCAGGTGTATTGGGTTCCGTACTAGCTTTAGGAATTATTATTGGTGTTCTTACGTATAAGACTGTTGCCTCAAGTGTAACTTCTCAGCTGAAAGCTTTTTCTACTTTACAACTTGAAGATAAAAAACTTTTAGATTGGGTAAAATCAAATGAAGGTAAAGCAGCACGCAGTATTTATGTTAAAAATGCTGCCATCATCAGAACTTGCCGCAAGCAGAAGAAATATTCAGGCGGTTGTATAATTTCGGTTGAGTATTAGAACACTTCATTTATTCCCGCAAGGAAGCTTCCATAGTTTTCTTCATGCTTCCATCGAATCAGGTTTACCAATCCCCAGTTCCCTTAATTTAAATTTGACATCCTCCCACTCAATACCGCAGTAGTAGTATTTTTTATCTTGAATGTCTGCTATGTAATAACCCTGCTTACCACCGTTAATTCTAAAAAGCTCAATAGCGACTTTCTTCATGGAAGTGTCGAAGGCTGCAAATAAATCTTTTTGGGAAAGTATAGGTTCATCAAACCAATTGATAAACGGTGTACCTTCTTTAAAAGCCCATCCGTTACCACGACGCTCAATAATCCGATAGTAAACAGGATGAACAATAGTTGTATTTGAACTTATCATAATTGACCTTGTAAAATTGTTAGGAGGAATAGCCCCTAGGGGCAAACTAGGGGCTATGCAGATTAACTAGTTACGGTCGTTTTCTGAGTCGTTTTTGGGATGTTCTGCCACGTCTTCCAAATCGTCTTTGACGGTTTCGGAGTCTACTAGGTAAAACTCACCCGATACTTTGTCAGTCTTCTCCCAACGCCTTAACAAGCGTCTTATAAAGACTTTGACCGGATTCCAAAAACCTTGATGACCGTTACCATTATTTGTTATTTATATCACCTCCTTTTTTAGTAACGCATTGTCCCCTAGAAATGGGCAGGCTTATTACGACAGTCGTCTTGACTCCACGATTAATCGTAAAGCTTTAAAGCCTGCCCATTTCTTACGTGTTAGACCCCGTAACTGGGGACTAAATGTCCCCTAATTTATTTTAAACCACTTTTCTTGTCATTAACTTAACCACTTTTAAGCACATGAGGTGATTTTTTCGTAGCAATTAAGATGATTTCACCGTCCGCTATTGCATCCAATAACTGCCCTGTAGAACCTTCTTTATCATAGACATAACCGAGCAGTTGAGCAATTTCTTTGAGCTTATCCCCTGTTCCCGGTGCAACTCGTGCATGGAGATTTACGCGGTCTAACTTCTTTCTACCTACCATAAGCGTAAACCATTAATTAATAAAAGTGGTGTACACATATAGGATAACAAAAGGTCAATAGGTGGTTCGCCTAGCACTTTAAGTAAGTATTTAAAGTTACAATCTTTTCAAAAGCCTCACGTAGTCCAACCTTCCCGTTTGTTGTTTGTTCTTTTTTTATCTCTCTTATTTGTTTGGTTGATTTTGACCTTTTTATAAGTTTCTTGAGTTGTTTCTTGTTCAATCAAACTGCTGTAAGAAGCGTACCATTCCCACAGAACCTTTGTGCTTGAGCATCTATCCACGTACAACGGTGACAGAACGTCCATTTTTCGTAGTTGTAATTTGAGTCGCCAAGCGTGACTCTAGAGGTAGTGCATTACTGCGTCGGTCAAAAATCACTAACCAACCAAAATCTTCTCCCAACCGCGCCAAATAGGCATCTAACTGTTCTAAACCCGCTTCTAATGGGTCTTTTTTTTTATCACGCCAAACTTTTAACTCAATTCCTAATGTAATCTTTCCATATCTTAGACACAAATCCATGCGATCGCGCCCAATCGCATATTCACGTTCGAGACTTCCACCACCATTAACTACGCGATGCAAAAACGCCATGAGCACTAAATGAGGTGCAATCTCATGGTAAACTGCACTTCCAAGCAACGGTTCTCCATGCTGACGCCAGAATGCCAAAAACGCCTGCAACAAAGCATCTATATTTAACTCACCACTTTTGGTTAACCAACTAGGACTAATGTGAGGTAAACTATCCTGGGTACCCTGAACCAAAACACGGGGAATCACTTCCCGATAAATGGGATTAGCAATCACGAGTCCCCCTTCTGGGTCACGTCGTAACAACCCCAAATCAATCAAATATTGTCGGTCATCCGATGGAGTATCCCCCAACGCTCCTCCTGCTAACATTGGTTCAATAATTGCCTTTACCCTTGGTTCTCGGAGTTTTTCGGCAAGAGAATCGAGATGGGTATCTTGACGTGCAATTAGTATTTCCTTGGCTTTAAAAATATGTTCTGGTGTAATTGCGACGTTTATATCCGTCACCATCTCTTCTACAACTTCTTTGGCTAAGGCATTTACTAACCAAGGTTGTCCCTGAGTCAAATCAAACGCGGTTTGGACAGCCTCGTTTGTGAATACTTGTCCTGTATCTGAGGTATGTTGTTGGTATAATTGTGTCACCTCTGTTGTATTAAAATTTCTCAATGTTAGGGAGCGCACTTTAATATTGAAGGGACTTGACGTATTCAGATAATCGCTACCCCCAGAAGCCACCTTATAATCCCGCACATCCCGTAAGCCAATCAATCCTACAGACAACGGAAAGTTTTGGGGCGGGTGCGATAGCCATCGCGTAACTGCCGCAAAACAGATATCAGGGCTTCATCCTGTAAAGAGTCAATTTCATCAATAAATAACACCAATGGTCGTGGCGAAGATCGTGCCCAAGCCTGCAAAGCAGCTTGAATTCTTCGTCCTGGCTGCGCTTCATGACAAAATGCGCTTGGGTGTAAATCAGAGGGTAAATCGAACTGGGCACTCGCCCACCAAGCATCCAGAATAGCTAGTTCGGCAGCACCTGGGTCGTGACGAAAAGGGGTTCCCACTTCCGCAGATACCACGACCGCTGTGTAGCTTCCACTACTCGTTAGTTGTTCTGCAAGCGCTAGCATTGCAGTAGTTTTACCTGTTTGGCGGGGCGCATGAATCACAAAATAGCTACGTTGTTCAATTAGCCGTTCCAAGTCTGGCAATCGACTCGTTGGCGACAGCATATAATGAATATCTGCTTGACAAGGACCTGCGGTATTAAACCAACGAGACATGGGAATTTGGATTCCACTTGCTTTTTACCTTTATTGTAGCTTAGGGCTTGGGCTGGATTTCCAACGAATGTTGTATCAGGTACAGGTCGCAAAATTTTTCTCCCACCAGTCCAACATCATTTGTCACTTTTAGCACCTGATTTTTATTACTTTTTATTAGTTAATTTTTTGTACACCTTAACAGGGGTAGCGTTCCCTCTTAAGAGTTCCCGCCCCCATAGCGCAGAAACCGCAAAGGGCGCTTAGGCTTGGTCAAGCAGCCCAACCTTCCCGTTTGTTGTTTGTCCTTTTTTTATCTCCTTTACTTGTTTGATTGGTTTTGACCTTTTTATAAGTTTCTTGAGTTGTTTCTTGTTCAATTTTCATGTCTGCGAAGCTTAAGATTCCGATACGAATTCCTTCACGGACAGCATTGAATCTATCCTTGACTCCAAGCTTAGTAAACAAACTATGCATATACGATCTTACCGTACCTTCGGATATATACATCTTGTTTGCGATTTCGTCATTTCTCATGCCTGAAGCGGTCAGTTTTAAAACTGTTATTTCTTTAATGGAGAACTCACTTAACAAATCAAGTGAATCTTTCTGCGGTGCGTCTTTTGACCGGAAATTTTCAATCAAAATACGATTGATAAGCTATTCCACATCTAATCAGCATAAAATGGCAATTAGATAAAGTGTGTATCTCAGACTATGCCAGCGAAAGGTCATTTAAGGCGATAGCTTCGCTGCTGCGCGGAGCGCAGATCGCAAAGAGAA
>JAAUSC010000139.1 GCA_012031965.1 Scytonema sp. RU_4_4 | reverse complement strand
ATGCGGGACTAGGGTGAGGGGACAGGGGACAAGGGGACAAGGGGACAAGGGGACAAGGAGAAAAATTATTTTCCTTGTCTGTCCTTGCTCTCGTCTCCCCGTCTGCGGTTAAGCCAAGCAAGCAAGAAAATCTTGTCTGAGTTGGGCTTCATCTAAGTTACGACCGATGAAAACCAGTTCATTTTTGCGGGTTTCACCCTCTTTCCAGGGACGATCTGGTTTCCCGTCAAACAACATATGCACTCCTTGGAACACAAACCGATTATCTTCTCCAGCGATATTCAAAATGCCCTTCATACGGAAGATATCTGCTCCTTGGGTTTGCAGTAACTCTCCCATCCAATCGTTTAACTTGTCGCCATCCAGTGCGTCTTCTACTACCAAAGCTACAGAGAAAACAGTTTCATCGTGTTCATGAGCATCCTCTCCCAGGAATTCTGGGTCAATTTCTAAGGCGCGGTTGAGGTCAAAGGCTTGGACTCCCAGCAAGGCATCCATTGATACCTCAGTATTGCGGGTGCGGTAGATTTTTGCCATAGCATTCATTCCACGAATCCGCTTTTCTAGCTCATCAAGCTGTTCTGGTAGCACTAAATCGGTTTTATTTAGTAAAATCACATCGGCAAAGGCAATCTGTTCTTGCGCTTCATCTGCATCCCAGTGTTGCCATATATGCTTAGCATCCACCACCGTTACCACAGCATCTAATTCCAGCTGTTCCCGCATATCTTCATCCATAAAGAAAGTCTGAATCACTGGTGCTGGGTCAGCTAACCCCGTGGTTTCTATGACTATGTGGTCAAACTTATTACGGCGTTTCATCAAATTACCGATGATGCGAATCAAGTCGCCACGCACTGTACAACAGATGCAGCCGTTGTTCATCTCAAAAATTTCTTCATCCGTATCAATAACCAATTGATTATCGATACCCACTTCTCCAAACTCGTTGACAATCACAGCAACTTTCTTGCCATGTTCGTGGGTGAGGATGCGATTTAAAAGTGTTGTTTTGCCTGCTCCTAAATAGCCAGTTAGAACAGTCACAGGAACTGAATCTGTTATTACCTCAGCAACCATGCCCTAGCCTCTTTCCTTTATAGATAATCATTATCGCCTATCTTAATAGTTTTATATTTTAGTGACGACTTTTAGGTGAATGAGATTCTAGAGAAATCATCATACAACTGCAGTTAAAAATTCTTTATTTTCTATGCGCGAAGTTTAATGAAGATTAACAGACTAACGCACAAGAGGAGCATGAGCGTTTCTTTATAAATTCTTAATGCTCATCTTCTCAATAAGTATGATAATCATTTTCATAAGCCCGAAATGATGATGAGATAAAAAACATGGTGGTTACAAATCATAAGACCTGCTTTCTTAAGCGGGAAACTCAGACAGCGAAAGCATCTGTGTCTATTGCCGTAAGCTTTTTAGTAATGACACCTCTAGTTTTATCTACCGCCTTGACATCAGTACGGGCTCAAGAAGCTCACAGTCATACAGATGAAACTGAATATTTCGTAGGGTTAGATACTTTGCAGGTTCTTACGAGCGGTACATACGCTGGATTGGAAAACCCCAACTACAATCGTCTGACCTTTCTATACGCACATCGAGAAGAAGACCCCACAACCAATCATTTTCACGGCATTGGTGCTTACAGCTATTCAGACTCACAAAGCAATCCGACAATTAACTCAACGAATACAAACAACAAAATTCCTGAAACATATACTCAACAATCGCCCTTAACATTATTACCAGGAACAGGAGTTTTTACTGGTCGCTTAATCAGTACTTCCAGCAACGAGGAATATAGCAACCTGAAGACACAACCTGTCCTATCTCTGAAAAATTCGACTGAATCCGCAGATCAGTATCTGCTTAATAGCAGCAATAATCGTTGGCAGGGATCGCTTGAGGGGGCAACAATTGGTTTGCAACTGGTGTCAATTAGTGACGGCTTAAATGTCGCTAACGAATCAGGATCGAATCTCTTCAGCTTTGTTGGGGATGTTTACACTATCGGTAGTGGTAATAATTTTTCATTCACTCCTACTTTTTGGACTGATGCTGCTGCACCACAAGGAACATATTCAGCGACATTCAAACTTGTAGACTTAGGTACTGTCAATAACCGTACACTTTTCGGTGAGTCTGGTACCTTCAGTTTTGATTTTCAAGTGAAGCCAATTCCTGAACCCACAGCCACAATTGGACTAGGTATTTTTGGGATACTAGCGTTTTCTCTTTCTCAGCAAAGCAAGCGTATTGGTAACGCACGGATGAGGTAAACACAAGATTCCCGATTTCGTAAGAGTTGTCGGGAATCTGAACATGCGCGATTTTCGTAAAACTAATTAAAGTTGAAGTCGTTACCCCTACCTTGTGGTGTGTCTAATTGAGAACCGCGATCATTTCAAGTAGACAACAAAAAGTCTTGAACCGCCTCAACAATAGCTGTTGGGTATTCCTCATGCATTCCCAATGAACCAGGAAGAACGACTTTTTGTACTCCGCTTAAAGCTGTCAAGGCGTCCATTTCTGCACGGGACTTGGAAGGACTGGACTCCCCAATGACGATCTTCAACGGTACCGATAAACCCTGAACAAGCGCTAGAAAATCAGCTTGGTTATCTACAGCATCAAGAGTACCAGTAACAAATGCCGCCGGAGCATATCTTGCCCCGCTTTGTTGAGTATTGCGCCATTTGTACTCGATGAAGTCAGGTGTGAGGATAGCCTCATCAGCGTAGACGTGGCGACGATACATAAGCTTGAGGAAAGAAGGTAAAGTATTGAGCTTGTAAAGAATTTGACCAATAAAAGGCGATCGCACTAATTCTCTGACTATCCCTCTAATTTGCTGATTGACCCCCATCACACGGAGGGGACCACGCCAAGTCGGAGCTACCAAGACTATGCGTGAAAAGACTGATGGTAGTTGATTCGCCAGTTGGAGAACGTAAGCTGCACTATGACCAGCTGCAACCACTGCTACTGGTGTTTTTAATACAGAGGTGACAAAATCTTTCAAAAATTGCTGATACAAAGCTGGTCCGTAGTTTACCGCAAGACGTGAAGATTGCCCAAAACCTGGCCAATCCACTGCTATGACTTGGAAATGAGGAGAGAGTAACTTGCCTATTCCGCTCATTTCTGAACGCATAGAAACGGTACTGAAAGCTGGAAGTAGCAGAAGCTGTGGACCTTTTCCTAAAGTTTCATAGACAATACGAAATTGCTGGTTTTCGCACTTCCAGAAATATTCTTGAATGACTCCACCAATCTCACTATAGGAAGATGCAGATAATAAGTTAGTTGACATAGTAAAATATTTTTTATTAGATTTGGCTATTTGAGTTTTCTTATTAGTCAACAATCTAGAGTCCATAGTCTAATATTCATAATTTTTTACTATCGACTATCGACTATTGACTATGATGTTAGTCATTAACTTTTAACTGAAATTCCAAAGCTTTCTTTTGCATTGTTTTAAAAATATTGTAAAAGCCATTAGCTCGGGAGGGTGTGAGGCTGACATTTAAACCAGTCTCTTGAATAAAATCTGGAGTCAATAGCACAATTTCACTGGGGGTTAGTCCATTTAACCCTTCGACCAAAAGTCCTACTAATCCCTTGGTTAATTGAGAATCTGAGTCGCCTTGGAGTATGACTTTACCGTCTTCCAAAGTTGCTGTGATATAGACTTGGGAAACACAGCCAGAAACTTTGTTTTCTGGTAATTTGTCAGCTTCTGGAAACTCCTTGAGTCGCTGACCATACCAGATAAGCTGTTCGTAACGTCTTTTTGGGTCAGAAGCCCGCTGAAAGCGTTGAACGATTTTAGCTAGATTTGGTGGTAAGGAATCAATGGTAGAGGTCATAACAGAGGTAGGAACAATGAATCCACATTATCTTGAGTTTAACTTCTTTGCGCAGAAGTCATGCACTATAGCTCTTCGGCTTAGCGCTGAGATGGATAAATAGTAGCGCTTAAGCACCACTACTAACCAACTATCCGTTTACCAACTTGGATCGCCAAACAAGTTAATAGTCAATTCCTCGCGTCCTAGTGGTACTGCTGTAATGCAAGCGCGGATGGTGTTTCCATCCTCAATTTCCACACTGCAAGCGTGACATGACCCCATAAGACAACCAGTGGGAATAAATACGCCAGCTCGATCTGCCACGTCCAGCAGTGGTTCTCCCACTTCGGCATCAACTGTAACATCATCTGGTAAGAAGCGGACGCTAACAGTCATGAAAACGATCCTCAAGACAAAAACGGTGTTAAGTCTAAATGGTGTTCAATTTCAGTCGCAAGAGAGTCTAAAGTATGCTCTCTTTGTTCGCGGTAATTGGCAACGCCTGTAGGTAGAGATTTTAAACCCCGCTGTTGACGTAGGCGATTTAACCAGGCTCGTCTCCAAGGACCGTTGTCGAAAATACCGTGGAGATAAGTACCCCAGACTGATAAGCAACTATCCACTAAACCTAAATTAGCATCATCAAATAGAGTATGGTAGTTTTGGTTCTCTGTTCCAGGAATTTCTATGCGCGATCGCCCTTGATGGATTTCAAATCCGATTACGGGTAAGCCCGTTTGTGGATAATGTGAGGTCACTTGGCGCTGACGAGCGATTTTCTGTCCTGTGATCACAGTTTTGACAGGTAATAACCCTAGTCCTTGATATCTGCCAGCTTGTCCTTCAATCCCCTCTGGATCGGCTATCATCTGACCTAATATTTGATAGCCACCACAGATACCCAAAACTGTACCGCCTGCTGCTGCATAGTGTTGAATTGCATCTGCCATACCGCTTTTTTGCAGCAGTATCAAGTCAGGAATTGTTGTTTTTGTACCAGGAATAATCAGTGCGTCAGGATGTCCCAATTCTTGCTTAGGACTGATGTATTTTACTGCAACTGTAGGTTCTGATTCTAGTGGGTCAAAGTCAGTAAAGTTGGAAATTCTCGGTAAACGGATGACACTAATGTTGAGTTCTTCAGTTTGTAATTTTTGTACTCTGCGTTCCAACAGGTCAAGGGAATCTTCCGCAGGAAATAACTGTTCCAAGTAAGGAATAACACCGATAACAGGAATACCAGTGCGTTCTTCCAACCATTTTATTCCTGGTTCTAAGAGCGATCGCTGTCCACGGAATTTGTTAATCACTATACCGCGAATCAAAGCACGTTCATCTGGCTCCAGTAACTCCAGAGTTCCGATGACATGGGCAAAAGCACCACCTCTGTCAATATCTACTACCAATAGAGTTGATGCATTTAAGTATTTTGCCACTCGCATGTTGGTTAAGTCTCGGTGCTTGATGTTAATCTCCGCAGGGCTACCAGCACCTTCGCAAACCAACATATCAAATTCTGTACTTAAATGCTGTAGAGATTCTTCAATCGCCCGCCACCCTACATCAAAATATTGTTCGTAGTACTCTGCAGCCCCGACTTTACCCACAGGTTTTCCCTTGATAATGACTTGAGAGGTCATATCTCCTTGTGGTTTAAGTAAAATAGGGTTCATTTCTACCCAAGGGATAACTCCCGCAGCCCAAGCTTGTACCGCCTGGGCGTAGCCAATTTCTCCACCATTGGCGGTAACATAAGCATTTAAAGCCATATTTTGACCTTTGAAGGGAGCCACTCGCCAACCACGGCGGGACAAGATGCGACAAATGGCTGCTGTTAACAGTGATTTCCCTGCGTGGGATGTTGTTCCCACTATCATAATTGCTTTCATAACCAAATATTTGTTTTTCCAGCTTGGGTCTGTTAATTCAAAAGGCGAAATTCTTGAGAAGAATTCAGTCTGGGCAAAATGCAGAACTCAGTTGGGACCCCAAAGCTTGTTGACAGAAAGAAGTTCCGTGCGCGGGTTAAGCGCGCCCTTGGAAACTTCGGAGGAATTCAAGTCGTGAAAGACTTTTCTTTCTTCCACGGATAAATCCGCCGACTCTGTAACTTGGACTCTTCACCCACTCGTATAGAAAACATTGCTGAATTCTGAGAGGATGTCTGAGTTCTTTCTTAGTCATGACTCCTGACTAGGCACTAAAAAACCAAGATTTCACCGATTCAATCAGATAGCCATGGTCAAGACTTCATAAATAAAGTTGAAACTTCCGTATATATTAGTTCCTTTTGATTCCACACTCTTAACTTTTCTATACCCTTGATACTAAAAGGGTAGCCTAAACCAGCGAATAACAGCATTGTATAGGTTATCACTCCATGTAGGAGTCCGCCAAGATTTCCTTTGAAATTGTTCTACTATCTGACGACCAAGAGGAGTGAGGCGGAAACTATCTGTAATTCCCTGACCATCAACTTCGCGCCGCAGAACACCCACTTGGATCAGCCACGCCAGTGCATTGTCTGCTGCTAACTCCGAGATAGGATGGTTGGTGTAGCTATTTTGAACACCAAGATGAGCAGTCATTTCACTTAATGCCACTCGACGAGAGCGCATCGTTTCAAACAAGCAAGGATTGAAGGGAGAGCACACTAAGGCTCGTTCGGCTCGTTCTAAGGTGCTGCATGAATAGTTAGTTTTCTGGTTTTGGGAATCAACAACGGGCATTCTAACTCTCTTAATAACTTTTTTCAAAAAGAAACTTTAGCGCTGTGTATGTTTCAGCAGTAGAGCACTAATTTAAGAAATATTTACATAATACCTAATATCTCCTAAAAATATAACGAAATATAATGAAATCTCCGTAGTAGAAGAAATTTAACACAAATATACAAAGTTTGATACAATACCGCCATCAGGCAAAACAGTGACAGTCTGTTGCAGCTTTCAAAAGTCGAGTCTCGACTATACGCACTCACACTGTATTTGAAAGTCAAGACAGAAAAAGACTGGCAAATTTGAAAGTTGAACAGTGTTACTAAAAAAATCATTTGCCCTGAAGCTAACCTTGTATAGTGGAGATACGAAAACTATGCCCTTAGCAGTTGGTAGCGATGCACCTGCATTTACCGTCAAAGACACCAACGGCAATACTGTTTCGTTGTCTGATTTCAAAGGTAAGACAGTGGTTTTGTATTTCTACCCCAAAGATGATACACCGGGCTGTACCAAACAAGCCTGCAGCTTTCGGGATGCTAGTGATGACTACAAGACTAAAGATGTAGTTGTGCTGGGAGTCAGCGCAGATGATGAAGCCTCCCACCAAGCATTCACTCAAAAATATAGTCTCAATTTTCCACTACTGGCTGACACCAATCAAACTTTAATCAAAGCATACGATGTTGACGGTGGTGGATATGCTAAGCGCGTTACCTACGTCATTGACGGTAACGGCAAAATCATCCATGTTGACTCCAGTGTTAACACATCTACCCACGCTGGCGATGTTTTAGCAGCATTGGGGTTATGAGAAGCGCTGTAGTGCAATACGGTTGCGGTTAAACTCACAGGCTTCAGCCTGGAACTAAACAAACAAAGCCTGCAAAAGCAGGCTTTGTTTGTTTGACTTTGCGTAAGTTGATTTCAATTGCACCTATTAGGAATGCAGAAGGTGAAGCAAGCCTCACCTTTTGCTCAACAAAACTCAACTTACAACAAGGAGCGGAAATTGCTTTCTGTCAGCAAGGGATTACCATAGCTGTAAAGGCTCTTCAAAAAACGCAAAGGCGCTCTTATCATACTTTGCGCCTGGTGCGTCTTTGCACGAAATCATCTCAACAAATTAGCTTGTGAATATCTCCACAGGTAAGCGCTTAAAGGCAAGACGCTCATTCTCGATATCTACAAAAATGGTATCCCCATCATTAAATTCGCCACGCAAGATAGCTTTGGCAATTTGAGTCTCTAACTCCCGTTGAATTGCTCGCTTCAGCGGACGCGCCCCAAATACGGGGTCATACCCTACTTCGGCTAAAAAGTCAAGCGCAGCATCGGAAAGCTTGAGAGACATCTTGCGATCGCTCAATCTTTGCTGTAGTCTACCAACTTGCAACTGAACAATTCGGCGCAATTGTTGTTTCTGCAAACTGTGGAAGATAATAATTTCATCAATACGATTGAGGAACTCAGGACGGAAGCTATTTCGCATCGCCTCCATCACCCGATGGCGCATTTCGTCATAGCGCGAGTCATCCCCTGCCACATCTAGGATATACTGCGAACCAATGTTGCTGGTCATGATGATGACGGTGTTCTTGAAGTCTACCGTATGACCTTGAGCATCAGTGACTCGACCATCATCAAGAATTTGCAGGAAGATGTTGAATACGTCTGGATGTGCTTTTTCGATTTCGTCAAACAAAATCACTGCGTAGGGACGACGACGAATTGCTTCAGTGAGCTGTCCGCCTTCGTCGTAACCCACGTATCCCGGAGGCGCACCGATGAGTCTAGAAACGGCGTGTTTCTCCATGTACTCGGACATATCTATCCGTACCAGCGCTTCTTCGGTGTCAAACATATACGCCGCCAAAGCTTTCCCTAGTTCGGTTTTACCTACACCTGTAGGACCAAGGAAAACAAAGCTAGCAATGGGACGATTGGGATCAGCGAGTCCAGCACGAGAACGCTGAATGGCATCTGCAACAGCTGTTACTGCTTCTTCTTGTCCAATCACGCGATGATGGAGTTCATCTTCTAAGTGCAGCAGTTTTTCTTTTTCTGATTCTACCAGCTTGCTGATAGGGATTCCCGTCCACTTGGAAATGACTTCCGCAATGTCAGCTTCAGTGACTTCCTCGCGTAACAATGATTTTCCACTGCGTTGTGCTTGAGCAAGTTCAGTTTCTACTGCTTCCAAATCGCGATGCAAACTGGTTAACTTGCCGTATTTTAACTCAGCAGCGCGGTTGAGGTCGTAGTCGCGTTCTGCTTGTTGAATTTCCAAGTTCACGCGGTCAATTTCTTCTTTGACAGACTGGATTTTCGTGATAATGTCTTTTTCAGACTGCCATTGAGCATTGAGTGATCTTTGTTCTTCTTTGAGATCTGCAAGTTCTTTGTCTAATCTTTCTAGACGTTCTCTGGAAGCCGCATCACTTTCTTTTTGCAGTGACAGCTTCTCCATTTCTAATTGCAGAATCTTGCGGTCGATTTCGTCGAGTTCTTCGGGTTTGGAGGTTATCTCCATTTTCAGTCTAGCCGCAGCTTCGTCTACCAAGTCAATTGCTTTGTCTGGTAAAAAGCGATCGCTAATATACCGACTAGATAATGTAGCAGCCGCAACTAAAGAACTATCAGAAATTTTCACCCCGTGGTGAACTTCATACCGTTCTTTCAAACCGCGTAAAATGGAAATGGTATCTTCCACACTCGGTTGACCGACATAAACCTGTTGGAAGCGTCTTTCCAAAGCAGCGTCTTTTTCAATATACTTACGGTACTCGTCTAAAGTTGTCGCACCAATACAGCGTAATTCGCCTCGTGCCAACATCGGTTTTAATAAGTTACCAGCGTCCATAGCGCCTTGAGTCGCACCAGCGCCAACAACGGTATGAATTTCATCAATAAATAAAACTATATTGCCATTAGACTCGGTAACTTCTTTTAAGACTGCTTTGAGACGTTCTTCAAATTCGCCTCGGAATTTTGCCCCCGCTATCAAAGCACCCATATCTAAACCTATGAGTTTGCGGTCTTTGAGGGACTGGGGTACATCACCAGCGATGATACGTTGTGCGAGTCCTTCGGCGATCGCTGTTTTTCCAACACCCGGCTCACCAATCAGCACAGGGTTATTCTTTGTACGACGCGAGAGAATTTGAATCGTGCGGCGAATTTCATCATCACGTCCAATCACTGGGTCAAGTTTACCTTGACGGGCAGCTTCTGTAAGGTCACGCCCATATTTCTCCAGTGATTGGTATTTACCTTCTGGATTTTGGTCGGTCACTTTTTGGCTCCCACGAATTTGTTTAATAATATTTTTAAGCTTGCTTTCGTCTATCCCAAATTCTTGGTATAAGCGCTTGCCGAAACGGTCATCTTTTGCATAACCCAGCAGTAAGTGTTCAATAGAAATATACTCATCTTTAAACTCCTTACGATACCCCTCAGCGCGGTCTAGAAGAGTATCCAAACTTCGTCCTAAGTACACGGAACTGCTACTACCAGAAACTTTGGGCTGACTTTGGATAAATTGTTCAGTGCGGTCGCGCAGTTTTTGCAAGTTCACACCTGCATTCGTAAAAATACCATTGGCTAGTCCTTCTTGATCTAGCAGTGCTTTCATCAGGTGTTCGCTTTCAATCTGCTGATGTTGATATTGTTTAGCAATATCTGGCGTGTGCGCGATCGCTTCCCAGGCTTTTTCTGTAAATTGGTTTGGGTTAGTTGGTTGCATATGCTTACATGAGGGCGAACGACTTTAAGAGCACAAAAGGCGCAGATAGAACAAGTGTATAGTTTGTTCTTATATCGTCATTGTAAAAAGAGGGTGGCTAGTCACTGGATCGGTCTTCACGTCTTTCTAGAGTAGTATTACCGCCAAAAAACTTCACCTTCTACCTGTCAGCCTCCGCTCCTCAACTCCTCTTGTTGCGAGACCTGAGCAGGTTTCAAATTTCTAGCCTTGTAAAAAGTTTCCAAACTATCGCGATCGCCAACAAAACGCCAATGCCAAGGTTCATAACTCACGCCTTGAGCATTGTTTTTAGGAAAGGATATCTCAAAGCTAAAACGTGCTGCATTTGCCTGCAACCATTGATAAGCCTTAGTTTTTTCAAAGTTGGTCGTTAAATGAGTTGCTGGTACTGCTCCATCCCCAATATCCACAGCATAACCTGTATGATGTTCGCTGTTACCCGGAGGAGCGCTGACAGCAGCGCGTTGCGCTGGGGTTTGATTTCGCTGAGCACCAACAGTAAAAAACAACTGCTCTTGCTCTTTTATAGAGCGAAAACCAGAAACGGGTACTAAGACGACACCTGCACTCCGCGCTGCTGCTGACATTTCTAAAAACTTTTGCGCGGCTGCTTTTCGCATTCTGATACGCCTATCATTAGCAATCGGTTGTAGTTCTGACTCAGAAGCTTCTAAGTAGGCAAAATGACCTAAAACTGTATTATCTTTTGAGGTGGCTGAATGACCTGATGTTGATGGAGTTGCAGGAGTTGAACTAGCAGGGGAAGACTGAGAATCCTTTGTCTTTTTGGGTGTGACAACGAAAAACAAAAAACCGCTAACGACGGCTATCAACACAACCCCCACCACTCCCCCGATGAGCAAAACTAACGGGCGAATGTTAACCTTGGGTGCTGCATCAGGAGTATCACGTAAAGCTTCCGGAATATCTTCACCGGAACTAGATGGTCTGTTTTGCGGTTTCTCAGAAAACCCAGCATTATCCAAAGCTCAACTCCTGCGTTTGTTCAATATCCATAACAAATTGTAAACTGAGAAAAAGAAACGCAATAGGCAAAATTTTACATCTACATCTGGTGGTTTCGTTTTGACAAACCTCCTAGAACTCTATGTCAAATTAGTATCCTTAGTTCTAGTAGGATACATTTTAGGACGCAGGCAGTCTGCTAGGGTTCCTAACCGTTTGGGACAGCTCCTTTTTTGGGTGGGAGCACCGATAGGTATTGTTATTTTTTTACGCAAGGCTGACTTATCAGGACAGATTTTGATTGCGGCGGCGATCGGATCAATGGTATTACTAGTGACTTTGCCAATTTGGTTGTGGCTGTTTTAAGGAATTCCTGCTGCAAGAAAGCAGTCTCTATGCCTTGCCCAAAGGACCAATAACGACGAGATGTGTACGCAACATTACTAACCATAAATTCGTCAATGAATGTACTGTGTTTCCGGATATAGGTAAACCAAAGTTGATGTTAACCTAAGTAGCGCAGTTTTTTGCATTCACAAGTAGCAACTAAAAGTGGTTGTCATTATGCGTCAGCTTCTCGGTACTCTTTCAGCAGTGGCACTACTGCTATTGATTCCTAACATAGTCCATGCTCAAGAAAAACCCAGCACTGAAAAAACATCCAACCTAATTGCACAAGTAGTTGCTGCCAAAGTCATGACCAACTACCCAGATGGACAGTTCTATCCAGAACGTTTGCTCAGTCGGGCAGAATTAGCCTCTATTCTGGTGAAAGCTTTTCAACTGGAGAAACGACAAGCCGTCACTAAAGAGAATGTAAAAGTCACAGATGTCCCTCCTTCCAATCCAGCGTTTAACGATATTCAGATAGTCTTAAAAACCGATATTATGAAAGGCTATCGCGGAAATCTCTTTTTCCCAAATCAAAGAATAACTAGGGCTGAAGCTTTGGCGATTTTTGCCCAAGCATATGGAGTCTTTCAGTTTCCAGATAAGACTGTAAATGAAATTCTTTCCGAATATCCTGATGCAGCATCTATTCCAGGTTGGGCAAAAAAGGCGATCGCCACAGCAGCAAGTGAGGGATTTATCAATACAGATACACAAGGCAATCTTTCACCCTCACAACCCATGACGCGTGGGGATATGGCTTATGTTTTAAGTAAATATTTGCAAAGACAACAGCCACAACCCGAAACACCAGAAGTCCCTGGTGGTCATAATAGTCCAGAATCTTCTCGCTGAGAAAGCATATACATTATTTGAAGAACCTTTGCATTTACGTAAAACTTTGTAAATGTGAAGGTTCTGATTTTCCTTCTAACTGTTGCCGTACCTCAACTTCAGTCTAGGCAAATAAATGATAGACAGTATTAGGTACTGCTTTACCTGAGCGTGGGAAAATCAAAAATACGAAAAAGTAGAGAGGAAAACACTACAATATGCACTTAAGCGAGATTACCCATCCTAACCAGTTGCACGGTTTATCAGTTAGACAACTGCAACAGATAGCCCGTCAGATTCGAGACAAACATCTCCAAACTGTAGCAGCGACTGGGGGACACCTGGGACCAGGATTGGGTGTTGTAGAGTTAACGCTGGGGCTTTACCAAACACTAGACTTAGATCGTGATAAAGTCATTTGGGATGTAGGACACCAAGCATATCCTCACAAACTGATTACAGGGCGATACAATCGCTTCCATACTTTACGGCAAAAAGATGGAATAGCTGGTTATCTTAAGCGCTGTGAAAGCAAGTTTGACCACTTTGGCGCAGGACACGCTTCTACCAGTATTTCTGCAGCATTGGGTATGGCTTTAGCGCGGGATTTCAAAGGCGAAAAATTTAAAGTTGCTGCTATCATCGGTGATGGTGCGCTGACTGGCGGTATGGCATTAGAAGCCATCAACCATGCTGGACACATGCCCAAAACCAACCTACTCGTTGTCCTCAACGACAACGAGATGTCTATATCTCCTAACGTAGGCGCAATACCCCGTTACTTAAACAAAATGCGCCTCAGTCCTCCAATGCAGTTTCTGACAGATAACTTTGAGGAACAGTTCAAGCAAATTCCTTTCGTTGGTGAATCCCTTTCTCCTGAACTGGGACGCATCAAAGAAGGGATGAAACGCCTAGCTGTTCCCAAAGTCGGCGCAGTGTTTGAAGAACTCGGTTTTACCTACATGGGACCTGTAGACGGGCATAATCTAGAGGAATTGATTGCGACATTCCAACAAGCACATCAAATCTCAGGACCAGTTTTGGTACACGTTGGAACAGTAAAGGGCAAAGGCTATGAAATTGCCGAACAAGACAAAGTTGGCTACCACGCCCAAAACCCCTTCAACATCTCCACTGGTAAAGCGATCCCATCCAGTAAACCCAAGCCCCCTGCTTACTCCAAAGTATTTGCTCATACCCTAGTCAAACTCGCTGAACAAAACCCTAAAATTCTTGGTATCACTGCTGCAATGGCAACAGGGACAGGCTTAGACAAACTACAAGCCAAGCTTCCCAATCAATATATCGATGTCGGTATTGCCGAACAACACGCCGTCACTCTTGCTGCGGGACTAGCAACTGACGGAATGCGTCCCCTTGTCGCTATCTACTCCACCTTCTTGCAACGCGCTTACGACCAAATCATTCACGATGTCTGTATCCAAAACCTGCCAGTATTCTTCTGTCTGGATAGGGCAGGAATTGTTGGTGCTGATGGTCCCACTCACCAAGGAATGTACGACATTGCCTATCTGCGTTGCATCCCCAACATGGTACTCATGGCACCTAAAGATGAAGCAGAATTGCAACGAATGATAGTCACTGGCGTGAATCATACCACAGGACCGATCGCCATGCGCTTCCCTCGCGGTAACGGTTACGGCGTTCCCCTGATGGAAGAAGGTTGGGAAGCTCTAGAAATCGGCAAAGGAGAAATTCTCCGTAACGGTGATGATGTGCTGATGCTAGGTTATGGCACAATGGTGAATACGACACTGCAAACTGCAGAAATTCTCAGCGAACATGGCATTGAAGCCACTGTGATTAATGCCCGTTTTGCTAAGCCTCTAGATAACGAATTAATTTTTCCATTGGCTCAGAAAATAGGGCGCGTAGTCACCTTGGAAGAAGGTTGTCTTATGGGGGGCTTCGGTTCAGCAGTCGCAGAAGCACTGTTAGATGCTGACATCGTTGTTCCTGTCAAACGCATTGGTGTGCCAGATGCTTTAGTGGAACATGCTGAACCAAATCAATCTAAGGCAGAAATCAGTTTGACGAGTCCTCAAATCGCCCAAAAGGTACTGCAAGCTTTCTTTAACAAAGAGTTTTCTACTGTAGGTTAAGTGACTTGCTTTGAGTTGAGTTGCTCCCATCTAGAAAATGGGAGAGACTCAACAAATTGTCCATACTTGAAACTGTAGGAAACATCTGCCTCAAGTCAACGTCTGATATTAACGAGAGACACTAAACAGTTGACAACTTAAAATGAATGAGTAGGGTAGGTTCTGCCCGAACTTACTTGCTTCAAATGATATCTAGTCAACAAGGAAGAGTATTTAGAGGTCAAATAACAGTTTCTAGCCCAAAACCTAGACACTCAGTTGCGACAAGATGATTTGCCAAGCTTCCCTGGAAGCAAAGCAAAAGACTCTAAGCCTACCTCGTGGGAAGCCACTATTTGGACATCTACTGTCAGTCTTCTCTAAAAAGAGAACAAGATTTGGGTAAGATAAAGGAGCTATCTTTTCTGCGTTGCAGATACTGAAAGCCTCTCATACCCAAAGGAGATATCTCTAATGCTGACTTTAAAAATCATTGTTTATATAGTTGTTGCCTTCTTCGTTACTCTCTTCGTCTTTGGATTTTTGTCGAACGACCCTGCTCGTAACCCTGGTCGTCGGGATCTCGAGTAAAAGCGCGACAAATCTTCTTTGACTACCGGAAGGCGGACTACATTATACGCCAAAGGACACTTAGCTCAAATTGAGAAACCCTTTCGCCGAGCTTGCTAAAGAGATACTCCACCGAGCTTACGTTCACCACGCCAGTGTCCTCCGGGGCGGCTTGCCTAAATCTTAATCTAGCTTAATCTAGATCAAAGGCAAAAACCGGAAGGCATAATGTGTCATGTCCTTCCGGCAACTTATTGGCTGTTTGTTAGCTTGATTCTTGCTAGAGTATGCCTCATCCAGTTCCGCCGCCCGAACCGCCTCCGATTCTCCAACCTCTACAATCTGCAAATTCCGTGTCAGTTGTTACGACTGACAAGAAAGCGCTGGGAAAAGAGAAATCTGAGGTACAACGGAAAACGTCTCCACTCCAAACTGCTGGACAAAAGCCAACCGATAATCATTTATCAGTCGCTAAGACTTTAGCCACACCAAGTGAGCCGGAAACTTTCCCACCTGAATTTTCTCCCATCACCGCTTCCAAAAGTGCAGCTTCACTGGGTCAGCAGTTTTCAGTCGGTTATCCGCTACAGCAACCGAAAAATTCTCATTCCTCAAATGGTGGCAGTACAAATGCACCAACTCAAACATTCCTTGCTGGAGAACCAGTTGCTCAAACAGTCACCAAACTTAAGAACTTATCTCAAAAGGTGACGCAACGCCTCATTAAGACAGCCCAAACACCAAATCAGGGTGACGCCTCTACGGAAAAATCAGGGAATGAGCAACCAGTACAAATAGAATTCAAGTCTCGCAACCAAACAACAGAACCGTCTACTTCTACTCCGAATTCCCAAAATCAGTCAGCACCGACAGGACAGCGAAACAGCACAACTGAGCCAAAAAGTCAACCATCTGGCACAACTGTACCATCTAACACGCCTCCAGCTAGAGAAAGAATTGTGGAAGTCACTTCTGATAGGCAAGAGTATGACGAGCAGCGGCGGATTGTTACAGCGGAAGGTAATGTAGTTGTGCGGTTTGATGGAGCGGTTGTAGATGCCGATCGCCTGCAAGTGAGTTTAGACAACTTAATTGCGGTGGGAGAAGGAAATGTTGCTCTCACACGAGGCGACCAAATCCTGCGCGGTCAGCGCTTTACTTATAACTTTGTCCAAGATAATGGAGAACTGATAAACGGTAGAGGCGAAATTTTTCTACCAACAGCGGGGCAAGATTTCTCTTTTCTACCCACCGATGTTACAGCCGGAGGAACACCAGCGCGTCCTTTGAGCGAGCGTATTAGAGAAAATCAACCTCTGCAAGCTAGCAGTCCTGGAGGAATCAACATTAATGTAGGTAGTACAGGAAATGCGAGCAACCTTCCTGCGCCAAAACAGGGGGGTCAAGTGAAACGAGTACGTTTTGAAGCTGGACGAATTGATTTTTACCCCCGAGGTTGGCAAGCAAGGGATGTCCGCTTGACCAACGACCCTTTTTCACCTCCAGAGTTAGTCCTAAGGGCAGATAAAGTGACTCTCACGCAGGAGACACCTTTACGAGACCGCGTTAAAACAGAGCGACAGCGTTTAGTCCTTGACCAACGAACCTCCGTACCCATTCCCAAGGATGAGCAAGTTATTGACCGTAAGGAGCGAGAGGTTAGCCCTGGACTCGCCTCTATTGGCTTTGATGGAGATCAAAGAGGTGGTTTATTTATTGAGCGTAGCTTTCAACCCATCAATACAGAAGGGACGACCTTTAGCATCGTACCTCAGTTTTTTGTGCAAAAAGCAGTACAAGGCGACATTGGTAATGTTCCATCGCTGTTTGGCATAAAGTCAAGATTGAGGTCTACCTTGAGTCCACGAACGACTGTTGAGGGTTATGGATTGTTAACCAGTCTGGACTTGGGCGATATAGAAGATAACCTGCGAGCGAGTTTGCGGTTGCGCCAGTCATTAGGTGAGCAGAATCCCCACACACTTGCATTGGAATATAGTTATCGCGATCGCCTTTACAATGGTACCCTCGGCTTTCAAACCGTCCAAAGTAGTCTTGGCGGTATTATCACCTCTCCTGTCATTCCTTTAGGCAAGAGCGGTATCAATTTGAGCTATCAGGCTGGCGCTCAACTGATTGATGCCAACACAGACCGCCAAGACTTACTCGAACCAAAGCGGGATAATGACCGCATCTCACTCAGTCGCCTACAAGCGAGTGCAGCTCTTAACGGAGGCTTTTTCCTCTGGCAGGGGAAAGGATTAGCACCAACAGCTACCGAAGGATTACGGTATACACCAAACCCAGTCGTTCCCTTTATTCGAGCTTTTGGTGGACTGACTGGCACGACCAGTTATTACAGTACTGGTGATAGTCAAAACACCCTCATAGCTACCGTTGGTCTAGAAGGGCAGTTCGGTCATTTTTCTCGACCCTTTTTTGACTATACTGGCTTTAGAGTGAGTTACTCTCAGGGTCTAAATACAGGTTTATCGCCTTTCTTGTTTGACCGTGCAGTTGATAACAGAGTGCTGAGTGGTGAAATTTCACAGCAAATTTACGGACCATTTCGCGTTGGCTTTCAGACATCAGTCAACTTAGACACTGGCGAACGTAGTAGTACTGACTACATCGTAGAATATAGTCGCCGTACTTATGGAATCACCTTGCGTTACAATCCAGTGCAAGAGTTAGGTGGTATTAGCTTCCGAATTAGTGATTTTAATTGGAGTGGTGGTACTGATCCATTTTCTGACCCTTCTGAAGTGAAGCCAGTTGTCGGTGGCGTGGAGCAGCAGTAAGGAGGGCAAAAAATGAACCACCGGGACTTCTAAAGCTGGACTTGACGAATCCGACTAATGGTCTTCACGCCATAAATCTTATCCTTTACAAAATAGCCGAGGCTCTTCAAACTTCCAGATATCCACAACCAACAATTTGGCGTTCTTCCCCTATAACTACAGTCGCAAACAACTTCGACAAACTTTACTAGATGGTCATTGTTCAATGAACTAAAGTCTTTGTTTTTTCTCTCCTCATCTCCCCGACTTCTCTGCGCCACGCCAGGTGCTACAACGGGGGAAACCCCCGCAACGCACTGGCTCCTCTGCGCCTCTGCGGTTCATTTCTCCCACTCCCCTCATCGCCAACAGCGCCGTCCCATAAGCAGCTTCCGTATTCACAGGACGCACCACCGGAACCCGCAAAATTCGCTCTCTAATCACCGCCCAAGTAGGATTCGTCGCACCACCACCAGCTGTATAAAACTTGGGTTTAATCGGTCGGCTCCCAATTCTTGTAACAATTCATATCCTCTTGCTTCTATCCGAGCAATG
>JAAUSC010000352.1 GCA_012031965.1 Scytonema sp. RU_4_4 | reverse complement strand
ACAACTTTTTGAAGCTTTTAGCCATTGTTCAACCGTTATTTTCAGCTAATTTAACGAATTCGTGGTATCCCGTTCGACCTTTTTATCAGGCTAGCTAGTTTTGAATCGACTGTGGTTTGCTTTCCCAGAAAGTTTTATCCTTGGTTTTCGGCGTTCTTCTCAGTATACAAATACAGACGATATAATGCAACGAAAAAAACTTACTTGAATTGCTGAACTTTGAGCAGGTTCAACAAAGTTTATGGCTATCTAGTCAAACTCCTACCCTTTTATTTTTTTCACAACTCTCAATGTATCACAAAACTGATGACTAATGACTAATGACTAAAACGGCTGGTATCTACCTTGTCCGCCTCAGAAGAAACGGAGATTCCAGTCGTTATGAGTTAATTATTATCAGTTGGTGAATTTTCCAGTTCTTTATCTTGTGTGGGAACGACGACAGCAGGAGGATCAGACTGCTTTGATTCCGCAGTCGCTGGATGTGCTGGTACAACAACAGGAGCATTATTTGACTGGCTCGCTGGTTGCGACGAGTCAGAAGCGCCAAGAGAAGATGGTGGGTTATTTCCTGAAGATGGTGAAGAGGTCTTGCGAGATTCGCGGATTGCTCGTAGTCGCTCTGTGAGTGACGGTGATGAAGTGGTGCTAGGCTCAGAAGCTCTTTGCGAGTCTTGTTGGTATTGACGAGAGCGGGATTTTCTGGAGTCGGTTTGAGGCGATTCTTTTGTCACATTGCTGTTATCAGATTCTTTTGTCACATGACTGCTATCGCGAGCCTCTTGTGTTGAAACACGACGGATACGCCTACGCCGTGTTGAAGTAGAAGCAGGTGCAGATTGAACTTGCGACGAAGTATTATTCTCTTTGTGTGCAGTGTTAGTTTCTTTACTTGAAGGCAATGGTGTGAAGTTTACTATAGGTTGTTTCTCATTAGCATCAGGCTTTTCGACAACAGGTTGTGGTAATGAGCGTGGCTGAGTTTTGGTCAACAGACTTGTGACAGCAAAACCACTTGTAGCAGCCATAAGAGCTATACCCGTAGCAATGAGTACCTTAGGTGACGAGAAGTTGATAACTTTGTTAACTTTGTTAACTTTAACCTTCTCCAAAGGTGATGGAGTTGGCGTTTTGCTCGCAGCAGCCACTTCTTTTGGCAAATCTGGATATGGTTGAGCAGATAAATCAATAGTTGGTACTGCTTGTGTAAGAACTGATTTGTGTGTACCATTTTCTTTATTTCCAGGTAACAACAGCAACCATTCTGCGACTGTTTGCGGACGAAAGCGAGCCTCAATTGCCATACCACGCATGATAGCTTGATTGATAGCAGCACTCAAATGGGGTTGTAACTCGCGCGGAGTTGGCATTTGCTCGCGATCGCGTAGCAGTGAGGGCATAGGTACTTGTGCTGTCAACAATGCATACAGTGTTGCTGCTAAACCATAAACATCAGTTGCAGGAGTGCGGGTTGCTTGCGATAGATACTGCTCTATTGGAGAATATCCCTCAGAAACAATACCTGTGTGAGTTTGCTTGACTCCATTGTTAAATTCCCGTGCAATGCCAAAATCAATGAGTACCACCTCTTGAGTTCCTTGACGGAGAATAATATTGTCCGGTTTCACATCCCGGTGCAGCAACCCATTTTGATGTACAACCTGCAACGCAGCTCCTACTTGGCGGATATAATGAATTGCTATCTGCTCTGACAAAGGTGTCCCAGGTAAGACATATGCCTCTGCTAAAGTTTCGCCCCCGATATATTCCATCACCATGTAGGGTAGTCCGTCTTCAACAAAAAAGTCGCTGACCCTGACAATATTTGGGTGGATACAAGTCGCTAATCGTCTTGCTTCATCCTGGAATTGGCGCTCGAACTTAACAAAATCAGGATGCTGTCGCAGCTTTTCATTGAGAGTTTTAATCACCACGACCTGATTGAGAAAATTGTGAGTTGCTTTGAACGTAATGCCAAAGCCACCTCGACCTATTTCCTGGTTAATGGTATATTTACCACCCTGCAAAGTTTTACCAGCTAGCATAGAGAGTCCTGAGTATTGAGGTGCTGAGTCAAGTAAATATATTAGTACTGCTTGCTTCTAAACAGAACCGGAAACTGTGAAAGCTCCCATTTCAAGTTTTGAGTCTAACCTGAATTTTGAGTAATATCAAATCAGGTTTGATATGAAACATTCCTCAATGATTTCACCTCACAGATGATTCTTGTTTTTCCCTCATGATATACTCATGACTCAGAACTCTGCACGCTTAAAAGCGGTGACCAATACCGAAATGAAGTCGGCTTTCTCCTTGATCATTTAGCCCAAAGTCAGCCCGAATTAAGCCTAAAGGTGAATCAAAGCGTACCCCTGCACCATAACCAAAACCTGTACCAGGTTTACCACGAACTCCCGCCGGGTCACCCAATACACTCTCACCGGAACCTAAGTCAGAGGCAAAGTCAGTAAATACGACACCCCCTAAGGCTTGGATAATAGGAAAGCGGTATTCCGCCGAAGCTAAGACATAACTGCGACCACTACCGACATCACCACCATCGTAACCCCGGACTGAATTAGGACCGCCCAAGTTAAAACTTTCATAAGGTGGTAAATTACCAAGGACTGTCCCAGCTTGGAGATTCAAGGCAAAGACTTGTGGTTTTTTAGACTCAAATAACTGCACTGGCATAAATTGGCTATAGTTTGCCTTTATGCGGTTCATAGAAATTTGTCCTTCCCCAACAGGAATGGATTGTTCGGTACTGAGTTTGAGAATAGTACCTTGAGTTGGATTGAAGGGATTATCCCGTTCGTCTTTGCTGGCGCTTAAGGATACTGTCGTGAGGTCATCAATACCAGTCCCACTAAAAGACAGAGGATTTCCCTTTTCATCAGTTGGGCTAATTGTCCCGTCGCGATCGCGAAGACTGACACGAGTATAGTTAAATCCGAGGGAAGTATCCCAACCATCAATTGGGCGCTGCAAACTTACACCACCCCCAATTCGACCTTCCCGAACGCGATCGCCATTTGCTAACTTGACGTCACCATCAAAAGTGTCAGAAAGTCCCCGCTTGCGGAATGCACTCACACTATAGCCAAAGCTGTCTGGATTCGTTTCGCGGTAGGGACTCGTAAATTTAGTATCAAATTGAAAGTCACGACGACCCACTTCAAGATTAAAACCGAGATTATTGTTAACGCCTCCAAGATTTTGATCCCGGTAAGCTAAAGTAGCAACGATCCCCTGGTCAGCGTTGTAATTTCCACCCAAATTGACAGAACGCGCCCCTATTTCCTTGACTTCGTAAATCACATCCAGTTTGCTTGCATCCCCTTCAAAAGCAATGTTGACACTCTGAAATAATCCTGTTTTATACAGTTGCTGTAAGTCTTGTTTGACTAAATTTTCTTGATAGATTTGTCCTGGCTTAAGCTTGATCTGTTGCTGCAAGAAATCTGTTTTTGTGCGCCCTTCCACTGGTTTTTCTTTGTCATCAACTGTTTTGCCTTTGTCGTTAACAAAACGAAACTTGATATTATTGACCACACCTTCAGCAACATTCAAAGTCAGGATTCCTTCAGTGCTAGGTCTGATTGATATAACTCGTCCAACTTTATAACCCTTGTCGGCGTACCATTTATTAATTTGTTGTACTGCTTCCTTAAGAGCATTGGGACTGATGACTTTTCCGACTTGAGGTTGAAAACGTTCCCAGGCGACTTGATAAGTCAACGCGTTTGCTCCTGAAAGTTGTAGAGAACGTACAACGACCGGTTGTACTTGGTACTCTACACTTAAGCCCGTTGGTGTAGAGCGGCTATTGACACGAGCATCGGTAAATAAACCAGTATCCAAAATTGCTGCGACATCTTGCTGTAACTGACTTTGACTGGTTTCTCCACCGACTTGAGTTTTTATCACACCCCGAATCACCTGCTGCAATTCCTCATTCGCTCCTACTACCTGAACTTCTGTAGCAGTGACTACTAAGTTATTGTCAGTTGCTGGAGGGGATGATGGGGATGATGGGGATGAGGTGGATGATGGGGATGAAGGTACGTACTC
>JAAUSC010000351.1 GCA_012031965.1 Scytonema sp. RU_4_4 | reverse complement strand
CGTCGAGTTAAGATTTCTGGCGCGCAATGGTCGGCTCAAAATGTCCCGAAAGTCTTGGCACAGCGTTGTGCTTATCTCAATGGTTGCTTCTCAGCTTAGATTAACTTACAAAACTGAGATGCACCCATGAAAACTTGATTAATTTTATCTTATTGAATATATTGTGCAGAATCTCCACCAATTTGGCATATCTCAGCCAACGTGTACCATGTTACAATCAGCTTGTCGATATCAAAATTGATATCAAATGCCAGACCAAAAGTCCCCACCAAGCGAAATGATTCGTGTGCCCGTTCCACTTATTGGGGTGGTTCGGCGACTCTCAAAGTTACATAGGCAGGGGCATACAATTGCCTTGCTGCAAGCCTTAGAGGAATTCATCTCAAAGTTTGATATCAATAATGATATCAATGTAACAGCAGGCAATACATCAGTCAAACATCTAGAGGAGAAGCTTTTAAAATTGGAATCCCATCTTGTTGCTCAAGGCTCCTCGGTGGAAACAAAACTAGAAGTTATCACCAAGAAGCTAGAGTTAATCGAACGGTCTATCGCTTCTGGGAGATTAAGTCACAACACTAAACCGCGAAGACTTGGGTACCCGTACCAACAAACACAAGTTGAACTACAGCCCAGGACAAACGAAAGTCTTGCTCAAAGACTTGGCGTCACCGCTCAAGGTCTGGTTGCTGAAAGAGAAAACAAGAGCGCCAAAGAATTTTTGAGTTGGTCTCGTAACCGTGATCCAATGAGTGTTGCTTGGGAATGGAAGTCTTCGGACGGACTATACCACCCCCTCAGGTAGTCCCTAATAACTCTGAAGAAACACAGGGGTGTAAGGGTGTAAGGGTGTAAGGGTGTGGGGAAAAGAGTGTTTCTTTCATTCGTTGCGGGTGGCTTGTGCCGCCAGTGGGGCTGCTATAAAGAAACTTTCTTCAAACTTCTTTCTTGGATAAAACTTAGCAAAAAAGTATTGAATATCAACTATGTTTGCTTTTTTACGCAATGCGTGAGAAGTCCCAACACGCCCAACATGATGGATATACTTTGCAGTTGTCGCCGGGGAAGCGTGACCTAAATCTGCTTGCAAGTCAAAATCAGAAGCTCCATTTTTCTTAGCAAGCGTCGCATGGGTATGGCGCAGAAAGTGAGCAGAGAACTTAATTCCAGCAAAAGCAGAAATTTCCTCCATCATCAACCGCAACCCCCGGTCGCTTAAAGGTTTACCCCTATCCCGACGACTAGGACTGGGGAACACCGGTTCATCATTCCTTGCATCCCCTCGATACTCCAATAGCACAGCGCTTGTTTCGGGGTCTAAGGTAATAGTGCGGACTTTGTTCCTTTTCCCCGTCACAGTTAATAACAGACAGTCCCCATCCTCCCGAAACTGTCGCCAAAACAAACCAGGTGTAATCACCTTCTTACCATCATCAGAAGTTTGGCGTGCAATCTCTCCCGCCCTAACTCCACTATAAAAGACCAGAGTAAACAGCAGCCAGTGCATCTTATTAGTTTTGTGTTCCCTATCGACCACAATTGCAGCACGCTCAAGCTTTGCAATCTCCCGTTCCGACAGAATGCGCTCTGAAAGCTTATCATCCCACTGTATGCTTAAGTCCTTGCCCAAGTCTACAGCAAAATAGCCAATAGAAGCTCTAGTCCCCCACTCCCACAAACTTTTTATCGCCGCAGTGTACTTAGCAATAGCATTTTTACTAAGCCCATAGGTATCCTTCTTTCCCCGTACAGGCTTAGAATCCTGCAACCAAGCAATATATGTATGAAGATGAAACAACGTACAATAGCGCAAATCGGATATCCCAAACCGCGACTGCATAAAGTCAACAACTTCATAACCAATTTGACGATACGCGCGTTGCGTTTGTTCACTTTTAATAGTAACAGAACGCACCCACAACTCAATTAACTGCTCCGTCGTACTTATCCGCTGACGGTTGGGGAAATAATAATCTGCAAGAGCAATGCGGGCATCATCTAGTGGCGAAGTCACTTGCTCCATAGCAAGTGGTTTCGCGTACAAAAGAGGTAAATTTTCTTCAGACACTAGGCGCACTCCTTACGGATAATAACGATGCCGATAACTATAATTCCCGGTATCTTTATGATAGTTGTTTCTAGGACACTATAAAATAAGGCATCTAAAAAAATCTATATCGTATATACGCGAATATCCCATATGCGATGATGGTAGTGGGGAAAGTAGGGGAAGTAAGGGGAGATAGGGAGGTAGGGGGAGTGAGTAAATGTTGGAGTAGGGGGAGTAAATACTAGAGTCGAAACAAATGGTTAAAGAACTGATTAGAAAGCATCAAGATTTGGAAATTTATAAGATGGCATTTGATACGGCGATGCAAATTTTTGAATTATCGAAAAAGTTTCCTGTGGAGGAAAGGTATTCGCTTACTGACCCTTCGGCTTGGTGCAGTCGCAGCCTACGGCTCGCTCCGCTAACATGGGGGAAACCACGCCAGATGCTCCTCTTGGGGAAACCCCAAGACCGCGCTGCTTCACCAAATTCGTCGTTCATCCCGTTCTGTATGTGCGAATTTAGCTGAGGCATGGAGGAAGCGTCGATATGAGGCAGCATTCGTCGCAAAATTGAATGATTGTGTTAGCGTAGCGTGTCGTAGACAGGCAGAAGCAGCCGAAACCCGCTCCTTGGATAGAGTTTAGTGTTAAATGTGGTTACTTGGATGTTGAGATTGGTCGAGAACTCTACGGAACCTACAACCAGATTTTGAGTGGATTAGTCAATATGATTAATCATTCTGAGTCTTGGTTGATGAAGCACTAATCATTTTCCTCCCCCTACTTCCCCTACTCCCCCTACTTCCCCTACTCCCCCACTTCTCCACAACAGGTGATACGCGTAATGGTCGATTATCCACAGATAAATATAAAACTTCTTTCGGAAGAAGACCGTGAGCTAGTGGAGCGGGCTAAGCAGCGTGCTCTTGAATTACGCCTAACTTTTAAAGAGTTTGTGCTCTTATGTCTTAAAGGCGCACTTGTGGAAGAAAGTCCCCATAGTGCAGATAGTGCAACTGCTGCCGAAATTGAAGCTTTGAAAGCTCAAATTTCCGCTTTGTTAGAGAAAGTCAGTATCCCTTATGCAAGCAAATCCGAAGTGCATACCCTCCAGGAACGGTTAAATCATTTGCGGGTGGGTATCTCAAATGAAATTAAGAAGGATAGGGAGCAACTTGCTTCTTTGACGTTGGCGTTAGCGAAGCTCTCTGAAGGAATCGCCCGACTTGAAAACCAAATTGAGCAATTGGTGCCTTCTTTAAATCTTGAAGTGGATGGGGAAGGAAATTCCGACAGTGATAGCGACTGGCTTTTTGGGGAAGGCTCCAGTGGTGTGGGAGGAGAAGATATTGAGGGTTTGTGAAATTGGTACTGCCCAAACATCGCGCAGTTTTTTCAAGGTTCTAAGGAGATGTCAACTTTCACTAATCAACTGCAGTAGAGCCTCTGTTGATATCTTGCCACTCACATCAGCACCTTCGAGCAAACTATCTGCCAAATCTCGCTTATGGTGATGCAAATCCACAATCTTATCTTCAATAGTATCCTTTGCTACAAGGCGATAAATAGTCACCGGACGTTGTTGTCCGATACGATGAGCACGGTCTGAAGCTTGGTCTTCTACCGCTGGATTCCACCAAGGGTCCATGTGAATAACGTAATCAGCTGCAGTAAGATTAAGACCAGTACCGCCCGCCTTGAGACTGATTAAAAAGACATCCCCAACTCCCGCCTGGAAAGCATCCACCCGTTTTTTACGCTCTGGAGCGGGAGTACTGCCATCCAAGTATTGATAATGAATACCTTGCTTCTCCAGATAATCTCGGATAATATGCAAATGGTCAACAAACTGACTAAACACCAAAGCTTTGTGACGATTCTCCAGTAGCTCAGAAAGCACCTCACCGAAGAGTTGCAACTTAGGAGTCATGTAAAAATAAGTTGAACAATTAAGCAGGAATTCTGGGCTTAATTACATAGTTCCATTCACCACGAAAAGAGTTACGCTCAATAGCAATAGCATGAAATTGTTGGTCTGTAACTTTG
>JAAUSC010000138.1 GCA_012031965.1 Scytonema sp. RU_4_4 | reverse complement strand
TTTACGAAGACGGCGAGCAAAGTTCAAAACTGAGTAACGCGCCCATACATATGACCAAAAAAAGCGAATGGTTTGTCTAAATATGGGAGGATAATGGGAGCGATCGCACTAACAAGAGGTTCCATTTGCGTAAATGGAGGTGATTTCATCTGCGTTCCCCTTCCAGGAAGTTCTACAGGACAAACTTCTATATTTTTAGGTAAGCTCGAAGCCCATGTACGAAAAATTAAAGAGCTACCACCTGCATAGGGAAAACAAAATAATCGCAATTCAGCTTGAGGATTAGGTTTAGGACAGGTAATGCAGGAGTTGAATATTTGCGTGGTTTTCATAAACCATTTTTTCAAATGTACTTTCTGGAGGGAGTTTTTCCAAAATAACTGCACTAAAATCTTAGTAAGTGCAGAGTAACGCTGAGTCTGCGTTCAAAATTTTGCTATGAACTTATGCAATTTTGTCTTTAGGTTTTATTCGCTACGACTTCATCACAATCGGTACTAATAGAAAGTTCTTTCCAAGCATCCAAATCTCTTTTGATATATTCCAGCCCGTAATTTATACTCTCGATCGCATCAGTTCCCAGTGCTAATCTAACTATTGGGTGTTCGCTATCAACTATTTTAATCATTGCTAAAGCAGCTTTCTTTGGGTCTCCTGGCTCATCTAAACGACTACGTTCCATACCACGTTCAGAAACTTCGTTACGTCGGTCATTAATAAATGCTTTATACTCTTCTTCCTCTATTTGGGTATCATTTACAAAAATAGAACTTACAGGAAAATTAGTAAGGAAATTCCCTGGTTCAACTATGATGACTTTTATACCGAAAGGTTGGAGTTCATAATGTAAAGTTCCAGAAAGTCCTTCTAGCGCCAGTTTGCTAGCAATATAAAATCCTCCACCTGGTTCAGCCATAAAGGAAGCCATTGATGAAATATTTAGAATGTGTCCCTTACGTTGCTTTCGCATGTGAGGTACTACAGCTCGCAGCGTTTCCAAAACACCAAAAAAGTTTGTATCAAACTGACGGCGAACTTCAGAGTCGCTAAGTTCTTCAATTAGTCCGACTATTTTACATCCAGCGTTATTTACGAGTACATCAATATGTCCAAAATAATCAATTGCTTGCTTCACAGCATCCTGTACTTCTTTAGGTTTGGTCACATCAAGTTGCACCACTAAAGCACGATCAGGAAATTTTGCAGCTAGTTCTTCTACTTTCTGCGGATTTCGTGCTGTTAATACTACTGCTTCACCCTTTTCGAGTACTGCTTCTGCTAAAGCTCGACCAAGACCGCTTGAAGTACCACTAATAAACCACACCCGTTCTTGACAAATAGAGGATGTCACCATAATAACTCTCCATTAAGTAATACAAAATTGTGAAACAGACGGCTTACTGTCGCTTAATAATGACAGGAAAATTCACTTTTAACCTAATACTAAGTGGTAGATGCTGTTTCCTCCATTTTTTTTCGGAGACTGAGCGGTCTCATGTCAGTCCAGACTTCTTTGATGTAATCCAAACATTCTTGTTTAAGTCCGCTTTTTCCACTATCTTTCCAACCGAGAGGATTTTCGCGGTCTACTGGCCAAATGGAATATTGTTCTTCGTGATTAACTACAACTTTGTAAATTGTCGTATCTTCTTTGTCATCTTGATACATAATTGACCTCTTGATTTTTGACTAGTTATACTTTGCGCTTTATCAATAACTGAGAAAAATCCTATGCTTCTAACGGTTCTAAATGACCTTTACCGTTTAAAGTCACTAGGTCAATATCTGCGATACATCTAACTTTGGTATAGTTTAATATCAGATCACCAACCAAATGAACTTTCCCTTTTTGATGCTCAAAGTCAGCGTCATTAAAATTAGATGCTTCCGGATCGAGTTTAAGACCCAAATCAGTACCACCCTTGGTGTTTGTAAATTTGATATGTACATATCCTCGGTCGATACTTTCTTTAAGTGCTATGGCTGTTTTTTCTGGTCGCAAACTAGCCTCTACAGGATGTTCTCCTTCTGACAATCTTTGTACTAGCTCGTTCATGGAATTATCTCCAAACTAAAAATTACTTTTATTTTGACTTTCAGATGTTTGTACTTGAACAGCTTCATAAACAGGAATCTCGAAGCCCAAGTTCTTTTGGCAAAACTCTTTCCACTCAGGTGTTACATTATCAAATATGATATTCTCGTCTTTGAAAATTCCATCTGTGACGACGTAGTTTTCTTGCAAGTATAGAAAATCATCGTCGGTTAATACTCTGTTTACTTCAACTTCTTTTCCATCGACCTCTTGCTTTTCTTTCCTCGTATTCTCAGAATACTCCGCCCATTGGTCGAATTGACGCAATGTTTTGAGTGAGTATGCTTTACAATACTTTCCCATTGTTGCCATATTTTTACCTACATATAAAATATTTCCACAATCTGCTGTAATTTTTACGTCATAAATAGATATTTCCATAGAACATCTCCAAAATTAACCACATTTAAATACTGACAAAATTTTAATTTATAAGCATTATTAATAATTATTTATATTTATTTTTTTTATTAAAATCTTAAATTCTAAAAAGGTTAATATAAAAACTACTAACATAAATAAAAAATCTGCAAAAATTGTTCCAAAATAGACACCTTTTAAGCCAAAAATATTTGAAAACAAGATTATCATTGGCACATTGAAAACTATACTTTTTAAAAACATTGCTAATAACGGAATTTTACCTTTGCCTATAGATAAAAAAGAGTATTACTAAAGTATGCTAAGGGCCATATTGGTGTTAATATATTGAGAATTCTAAAATCGAACACATTATCTTCAGTAAAATTAACCTCTGGCAGAATTAGACCCAAAAAGTTGCTTGGATATAATTGTAAAGGCAGCCATATAAAGATTAATAAAATAGTTCCGATTGCTGCAAAAATTAAATATGATTTTTTAACCCTTATGTAATTCTTTGCCCCGTAATTCATGCCAATTACAGGCTGTAAAGCATTCGCTAAACCAATGATAGGAATAAATGTAAATGAAGATAATTTTACAGTTGCTCCAAAGAAAGCAATATCACTATTCACTCCGTAATGAGAAATTAAATTATAAATTACAAATTCTTGAACCAATATCATCACTGGATAAAACAGGGAAGATACTCCTACTGAGAATATTTCTCGAAGTAAGTCTACCGCGATCGCTATTTTTTTGAGATTAACAGTGATAATGCTTTTACCAGCAATAAAATAAGATAGATTCAGAATAAAAGAAACAACCATTGCCAAAACTGTAGCGAGAGCAATACCTTGAGTCTCCCAATTATATACAGTAATGAATATATAGTTTAATAAAATATTAACACTCACAAAAATCAAGTTAAATATTGTATTCAATATAATCTTACCTTCCGAATTTATAACCTCACCAAAGCCTTCTCCTAATATAAAAAATATAGAACCTAAGACATATGTTTTTAAATACCTTGTACCTTCTAAGGCAACTTCACCATTTCCGCCCATGATTGAAATTAATTCTTTACTAAATGTATAACCAATAAATGTAATAAGAGAAGAAAATATAACACTTAAAATTATAATATTTCCAAATATTTTGGATTGAGTTTTAACATCTCCAGCTCCAATGGCTCGACTAATAACAGAAGCAGACCCTACCCCTATCAAGCCAGCAAATCCATTTACTATACTTGTAATTGGCAGTGCAAGTGAGATACCGGCTAAAGCAGTTTCACCAATGAATCGTCCTGCAAATAAAGCATCAATAAAAGTATTTAAACTAAGCATCAGTATCCCCAGAATACTGGGAATTGATAACTTGAACATCAGTTTAATAAGATTGCCTTGAAAGATTTCATTTGTGATTTGAGATTGTTTTTGTGAAGTCATTTTTTAATTGTTGGATCATGACTGTTTACTCAACCTTAACCAAACGGCTAACGCGATACTGTTTCACTGCTTCTAATTCCATTTCTTTTCTTAAGCTTAGTGCGTTCATAACCTCGTCTATGTTTTTGCCACTGTTCTACTTAGGTAAGCAAAAAGATTTATGTCATTGCTTAACTTGCTTCCCGCAGGGTGGGAAATTAAATGTAGGGTTTGTATAGCGTGTCCCAAAGGAACACAGCAATCTCAAAGCCTTGCGTTCGTGTATATCTCAACGGGAAACGTTTTGACTCAGGGTATTTGGAGGACTTATGCTTCATTTCCCTACTTTACGAGAACCTATGCAGAACAAGTCTACGCTATATTCGCAATGACAATATACATTTAATTTTGCACAACTACTTAATCAAGTTTCATGCTCTTTCGCATATCACCAAAGAAATAAGTATCATAAAAATACTGATGTGGGAGCAATCTTTTTAATAAGAAAAAGAGCCTGTTGGACCACATTGACAACATAGAATCGGAAACAAAATATTGTCTTTTAGGTTTACTGTCTTCTAAAGCCTTTAAAATTATATTTGCAGGTATTTCGCACGACATACCATTCGTGTTTCCTTCGACCACATCTTGAAGAAATTTTCGACAATTTTTATCATACAGAGCTTTGGTTTCTGGCGACATATTGGCAAATGTTCTCTCGTAACTAGCCTCGACTTTCTTATGAACGTCTGTCTTAAATGAACCTGACAATATAGAGATAACTTCTACACCAGAAGATAACAATTCCATTCGCAAAGAGTCTGTAAATGCCTCCAGTGCAAACTTTGAAGCAGATAAGAGTCCAAAATATGGTAGAGCAATTCTGCCAGAATCAGCACTCATATTTATGACTCGCCCTTTAGCTTTTCTGAGCATTGGTAAAAATGCCTGCGTAACGGCAATTTGTCCTATAATACCTACTTCAAAATTCAATCTTACGTCATCTATCGGAACACACTCTAAAGGTCCATACGCTATCGCAGTTGCATTGTTCACCAATCCTAGCAGTCCTTCATCACCGACTGCTAATGAAACAAATTCAGATGCGGCTCGAATTTGTTCTTCTTTGTGATGTCCATGATTATTGGAGTTAGATTACCGGATGCTGCTTGTTTTAGGGATTCAGCATCTTTTTCTGTGCGAACTCCAGCAAAGACGCGGTATCCTTGCTTATCTAGTAAAAGCGCGGTTGCTCGACCGAGACCAGAGGAGGTTCCTGTGATTACTACAGCACCTTTTTTACTCTTAGTCATAAATACTTCCTCCATAATGAAATATATTTTCGGATCCAAAAATGTATATTTAATTTTGCACAACTACTTATGATGCATATCAACTTGATGAAAAACTAAATCCAAAGACTAAAATAAGCTAGAAACAAGTGGCTGCGAGTGTCCTTGATGTTTACGCCGACCATGCATAACCATCTTCACTCCGCTTTTCGCGTAACATTGGTCTTCGTAATGCTTTTGTCTTTCTGGTCGCTTGTTAGCCAGCGCTAATCTATAGTTTGAAAGAATAGTTGCTAACATAAGCTTCATTTGAAATAGGGCAAAAGACCCTGCAATACAACTACGAGCACCGCCACCGAATGGCATAAACTCATAAGGAGAGAATTTTTTTTCTAAAAAGCGCTCTGGCTTAAATTGTTTCGGATTTGGGTATAAATCTTCGCGTTGATGCGTTAAATAAATATTACCAATGAGTACTGTACCTGAAGCTAACTTATAATCCATAATTTCTATTGGAGAATCTACCACTCTTGGCATCATGAAAATTGGACTTGGAGAAATTCGTAAAGATTCGTTACAAACAGCACTTAGATAGGGCAATGCAACAATACTCATTGGATCTGGGTTTCCCCCAAGGCGATCGATTTCCTCAAGTAGTCGATCGCGAACATCTCTGAAACGATGAACCCAGTATAAACACCAGGTCAGGGAATGCACTGAGGCTTCTCTACTTGCTAATATAGGGAAAAACAGGAGATCGCGCACCTCTTCATCGCTTAATGGTTTACCTGTTTCATCACAAGCAAATATAAGATCACACAGCATATCAGTCCGTGAAGAATCTCCTTGCTTGCGGCGTTCCTGGACTTCATTGTATAAAAATTGGAAAATTTCTTTTAGGAGGTACTTATGGTATCCCCAAGGACTTAGTTTACCTAAATCCAGTTGTGTAAAAGGCAAGTCAACGATTAATTGAAACAAAGGAGATTTTTCATATTTATTACAAGAGGTATATAGACTTTTGATTTTTTCATAGCGCTCTCCTTCTCGTAACCCTATCACAACCTCTATAGCTACTTGCAATGTAATCTTTGATATTATTTCAGAGGCAATGAAAGTTTTTCCAATCGCTTGTTGACTAATAATTTTTTCTGTAAGTTCGCAAATACGTCGTCCACAAGCTAGCATTCGCTCTCCGTGGTAAGACTTCATTAAGATAGAACGACGATGCTTGTGAACTAATCCACCGATATGGAGGATTCCTTGCTTTCCAATTTTTCCGACTGTAATAGCAGAATCTTCTCCGTAGAGACTAGGGGCTATAATTTCTCTAGTGTTACTTACAATCTGCTTTATTCCTGAGGGATTGCTGACGTAAACTATTGGTGTATAACTAGGTGTATAACCAGACATTACAGTATAAATGTCACCATAACGTTGATAGATAGCATCCATCAGACCAATTGGATTATTATTAAGCTGGTAATATAGCAGCCAATTGGGTGTTTTTACTGTTGGAGGCAGTTTCATAAATATTACTTACTTTAGTATTATCAGGAAAAAAATTAAGAACAAACTCCGGAAGTTAAATTAAACCAACAGCCGATGGTTGCGACTGTCCTTGATACTTACGCCTACCATGCATGACCATCTTCACGCCACTTGCAGGGTAAGAAATCAAACCTCCATACTTGGGACGTTCTGCTTTTTTACTGACTAATGCTAGCTGATAACGTGAAAGAATTGTTGCTAGTACCAACTTCATTTCAAATAATGCAAAAGCCCCACCAATACAACTCCTTGCACCACCACCAAATGGCAGAAATTCAAAAGAGGAATATTGTCTATCAAAGAAGCGTTCTGGTTTAAATTGTTTAGGTTCTGGATATATATCTTCCCGTTGATGCGTAGAATAAATATTACCAATTAATATTGTTCCTGGGTCAAACTCATAACCCATTATCTCCACGGTCGATTCTACTAACCTGGGAAATGTGAATAACTGAGTTGGATAAATTCGTAAAGCTTCATTGCAGACATTATTTAGATAAGGCAATGCAACAATACTCATAGGGTCTGGAGACTCACCAAGAGTATTTAGCTCTTGCAGTAGTTTGTCGCGAACCTCAGGTAGACGATGAATCCAGTACAATGACCAAGTGATAGCAGCACCAGAAGCATGTTGAGCTGCGAAGATAGGAGATAGTAGTAAGTCGCGCACCTCTTCATCGCTTAATGCTTCGCCTGTTTCATCACAAGCAGATATGAGAGTGGAGAGAGTATCACTGGATAAGGGATCTGGTTTTTGACGACGTTCAGAAACCTCGGAGTACAGTGATTGGAAAATTTTTTGATAAAGGTTAAGTAGATATCCCTGTGGACTCCATCTACCTAAATCCCGGCTCACAAAGGGAAGTTGCAAAAGAAGATTGAAGAAGGGAGATTGTTCATATTTCATCAAAAAACTAAATAGATGCTTAATTTTTTCATAGCGATCGCCTTCGCTTAAACCTACTACAAGTTCTATGCCTATTCGTAGGGCAATATCTTCTATAATTTCATAGGCAAGAAAAGGTTTTCCTATCACCTGTTTACTCATAATTGTATCTGTAAGTTCGCAGATACGTTGTCCGAAAGCTTGTGTACGTCCTCCCTGAAAGGAAGTCATCAAGAGCTTACGTCGGTGTTTATGGCGCAATCCATCTAATTGAAGGACTCCTTCCTTCCCTGTACCCATAGCAAAACTTTGGTTTAATGCACCGCTCGCTGTAATCTCTTTTGTATTACTGAAAATCTCTTTAATACCTTGTGGATTACTAATATAAATCATTGGTTGAGAATCAGACACTATCGTGACAATATCACCATAGTGTTTGTAAATAACATCCATATAGCCCAAGGGATCAGCCTTGAACTTTAGATAAAATAGCCAATTAGGGTCTCTTGGTTTTGGAGGTAGTTTCATAGAGATTAATTAGATAAAGTACTATCTATACAAAATCTTAATTGTTTAGCTAAATCCTGAATATGAGGTTCAACGAATATGGAAAAATGGTCTCCGGGAACTTCAATTACTTGTATAGGTTGAATCGAAAATTTACTCCAACCTAATAAGGGATCATCAGTATTAAATTCTGGGCTTTCAAAATCATGAATAATTTCCTGGCTAGCTCTAAATAAAGTTAGCTTATTAGAATAAACCGATGGAACATAATCTCGCATGGCTTGGACATGAGCCTTGAAAAGTTTGTAATATTTCAGAAAATCTTCAATTTCTGTATCGCTAAAAATGAAGTTTGTTTTCTGATTAATCAAATTAAGTTGCTCATTCAATGACAAATATCTAAGTTCTTCAAAAGTTACTGAAAAGTCTACATTATTATCAGTTTTTATTGATTCTGCCATGCGGAGTAAGAATTTAGCATCATCATCTTTTGTAGATTCAATAGGTGTTTCTGATAATATGGTATCCATCACAACTAACAAATCTACTGTTTGACCTTGCCTTTGCAATTGTTGCGCTATTTCAAAAGCAAGTACACCGCCATAACAATGACCTCCTAAAAGATAAGGACCATTTGGTTGTACTTTACGAATTTCTTGAAGGTAGCGATTTGCTGTCTTTTCTACTGATATGATTTCTGGTAGTTCTTGCTCTGGGCTATGTTCTAAGGCATAAAATGGATAATCTTCACCAAGTCTTCTGGATAAATTAAAGTAGTTATTAACACCTCCACCAGCACCATGCACACAGAAGAAAGGTTTCTTGGAACCAGAAGAATTAATTGCTACTAAATGAGAATTAGAAATCTCACGAGATGGCTGAGTGACAATGGTCACTAGTTTTTCAATTGTTGGATTTTCAAAAAGAGTAGATAGGGCAAGGTTATGCCCAAACTTGTCTTGAATTTGAGCCATTAAGCGGACAGCTAAAAATGAGTGACCACCCAAGTCAAAAAAGTTGTCTGTCACCCCGATAGGGCTAGTTTTGAGAATATTTTCCCAAATCTTTACTAATGATAATTCTGTAAAATTACGAGGAGCAATGAAGGATCTATGAGTATTTTTTTGAATATTCTCACTGTTTTGCAGCGCACGCTTATCTACCTTGCCATTAGGTGTAAATGGAAATTCATCCAGTACAACAAAAGCATATGGTAGCATGTAATTCGGCAATTTTTGTTGTAAATATAGTAAAAGTTCTGTAGCTATATCCTGTTTATCTGTTACAACATAGGCAATTAAACGCTGATTCTCTTGAGCATCATCGCTGGCAATTACAACCGATTCTTGCACATCTGGATGTTGAGCGATCGCAGTTGCAATTTCACCTAATTCTACTCGAAAACCTCTGATTTTTACTTGTTCATCATGGCGACCCAAATATTCAAGATTACCATCATTGAGACGACGCACTAAGTCACCTGTTTTGTAAAGCTTTGTTTTTGGAATAAAGGGGTTATTAATAAATCTTTCCTGAGTTAATTCAGGACGATGTAAATATCCTCTTGCCAATCCGTCACCACCAACATAAAGTTCACCGACAACTCCTACAGGTGTTGGTTGTAAATCGCGATTCAACACATAGACTTGAGTATTATCAATCGGATGACCAATGGGGACATTGTTTGCTTGGTCTGGTAATAAACTAGTGTCGTAGTGACTCGCGTTGGCGGAAACTTCCGATGATCCGTAAAGGTTGATTAGTTTTGCTTCGGACATTAAGTCTCTGAAAGTTTGAACTAACTTAACAGATAGTGCTTCTCCGCTAGTTATCCAAAGTTTTAGCTGTGATAATTTCTTGGTCAGATGACTATAATTGTCAAGAAGTAAGCGCAGTAATGAGGGTACAAGTATGATACGAGTCACTTTGTGATGCGCTAGAGTTTCTATAAATAGTTGCGGGTCTAGTATAGTTGGATTGCTGATAATTACTGTAGGAATTCCTTGAAGTAAAGGAGCAAAAATTTCCCAAACAGAATCGACAAAGCTAATAGCTGTTTTCTGACAACAAACTTCTCCTGGGGTGAAAGGATAGGTTTTCCATAACCAGTGTAAGCCGTTTACTGTACCGCGATGAGTACCAAGAACGCCTTTAGGAGTTCCAGTTGAGCCAGAAGTATAGATAATGTAGGCAAGATTATTAGATGAAGAGATGTTAATGGGGTTTTCTAGACTTTGTTGAACAATTTCGTCTTTATGAATATCCAAGCAAACGGTTTTAGCCGAAAATAATGATAGTTTTTCTAATATTTCTTGGTGGGTAATTAACACCGATGCTTGAGAATCAGAGAGCATAAAATTCAGACGATCAACTGGATAACTCGGGTCAAGGGGAATGTATGCACCACCAGCTTTAAGAATAGCTAGAATTGCCACTACCATCTCTACAGAGCGTTCCAGGCATATAGTAACCAGGGTTTCTGTTGTTACACCTTGTTTTTGTAAATAATGTGCAAGCTGATTAACTCTGTAGTTAAGTTGACGATAAGTCAGTTCCTCTGACTTGCTAATTAATGCCAAAGAGTCAGGCGTTAGTTCAACTTGCTGCTCAAATAATTGATGCAAAGATGCATCTTGTGGATAATTTGTACGAGTTTGATTAAACTTAAATAATAGTTGTTCTTGCTCAGAAGCAGTTAGTAGTGATAATTCACAGATACGCTGGTCTGGATTAGAAATGATATTTTCCAACAAACTCTGGAAATTATTGATAAATTGGTTAATCGTTGCTGAATCAAAAATATCTGTGTTGTATTCCAAAAATCCTGTTAATCCCTCTTCGGATTCAGACATCGACAGGAAAATATCTAGTTGAGCTGTACCGCTATCAAACTCCAAAGTACGCAAGGTTAATCCAGACACTTCCTGCACAGATGTTGGAGTATTTTGCAGGACAAACATGACTTCATAAAGTGGATTTCGGCTTAAGTCTCGTTCGGGTTGCAGTTCTTCTACAAGCATCTCAAAAGGCAAATCCTGATGTGCATAACCATCAAGAGTTACCTCACGTACTCGATGTAAAAGCTCACGGAAACTGGGATTACCATTGAGATTATTACGTAACACTAAAGTGTTAACAAATAAACCTAGCATCCCTTCTAATTCGGCGCGGTTGCGATTGGCAATTGGAGAACCAATTAAGATATCTTCTTGGTCTGTGTAGCGGTATAGTAATATGTTAAATGCCGCCAGCAAACTCATAAATAAAGTAGCATCTTCTCGCTGGCTTAATTGTCTGAGTGCATTAGTCAGGGTTGCTGAAAATGTAAAATATTGCTTGGCACCAGCAAAAGTAGTAACGGTAGGGCGCGGACGGTCTGTAGGTAATTGTAGTATGGATAGCTCACCCTTGAGTTGTTGCTTCCAATAATTTAATTGGGTTGCGAGGAATTCACCTTGGATGCGATCGCGTTGCCAAGCTGCAAAATCTGCATACTGAATCGGGAGTTTGGGTAAGGGGGAAGGTTGATTTTTTGAGAAAGCAGCATACAATGCTGACAGTTCGCGCAGGAAGACACCCTCAGACCATCCATCTGTGATTATGTGATGCATGATCACAAGCAAAACATGTTCCTCTTCACTTAATCGCAGTAAAGTAGCCCTCACTAATAGCCCTTTAGCCAAATTAAAAGGTTTTTTTGCTGACTCTGCTGCAAATTGTTTAACTTCGGGTTCCCAATCTTTACCAGATAAATGTTCTAGGTTAATAATAGATACATCCCAAGTAGATTGGGGAGAAATTTCTTGTATTGGCTCTCCATTCACAAGCCTAAAATTTGTCCGCCAAACTTCATGACGCTTAATAATTTCATTTAAGCTTTGCTCAAGTGCCTTTATATTTAGATGACCTTGTATATGAAAAGCGATAGGAATGTTGTAGAAAGAACTCCCATCATAAAGCTGGTCAATAAACCATAGTCTTTGCTGAGAGAAAGATAGGGGAATATTCTGAGATATTTGACCTTTGGGAATAGTATCAGCTTGAAATTTTCCTCCCTTCCATTTTTCTAAAAGGGCTTTTTTTGCAGGTGATAAGTTAGAGTATTGTTTATCCATTGCTAGTTAACTAATTAACTAATTAACAATAAATATAGAAGTTAGATGGTAGAAGGCTGCTATGTTTCTGAAGATATAACTTCTGATGGGGGAAGAGAGAAAGGGTTGAAGTCCCCCATCAAAATCTGTGATTTGGTCTCCTTATAATTATTGGGAGATAAAAAACAATAAATTTTAATCAGTATAGTAACTCTGCGATTATACTATTGCGAAAGGGATGGCTTACGACAAACAAAGCAAGGCTGACTGAATGCGGTTGTGTCTCCAAAATCTCTGGAATCATAGACATTAATTTCTATGAAGCCCACATTTTCCAAAACCGACTTAATTTCTGATATAAAATAATGTTTTTCTACCAGAGTAGTGTCCGTACGCTTCCAAATTCCATTTATCAATGTAAACGAGGTCATTTTGATTTCCCGTATCCTTTCTTCTCGGTTGTCGTTGGTGTGTCTTTCAATATAGACAAATTTATCTTCAACGCTCGGATAGGAAGGTATATGATTAACTTTACCACTGAATGAACTATCAGGAGGACCATCAAGCAATGTACAATCTGCTGCTTGCATAGTAAATACAAACAGACCATTATCATGCATCGCCATATACACATTTCGGAAGACAGTTGTCAATTCCTCAAGGTTTAGGAAGAAGCTGAAAACATTTTTTGAATAAACTGCATCATAGGTGGGTGGCGACTCGAATTTACGTATATCACAAAGGATAAATTTACTGTCAGGTGCCTTTTTTCGGGCGATATGCAAAAATTGTTCAGAAACATCAAGTCCAGTCGTTTGATATCCTCTTATATTAAGATGTTTGACTATCTCTCCGTCCAAACAACCAATGTCGAGAATATGTGCTCCTTTAGAAAGGTGTCTCAGCATTAATTGTTCTAAAGCTGGTATTACCACATCCGCCTCACTTCCTGTGCTGTTTTCAAACCCCAAAGCAAAAGGGTCGTGATTTGCATCATTATTAACTAAATACATAAACTGTTTTCCTGTTTCAAACTCAAGGTTTAAAAATGTCAATTACTCTTGACTAACGCATGAACTGTGTAATTTTACTATTGAGTGATAAATTACTTACGACAAACAAAGCAAGCCATCCCGTCACTATCGTCTGCACCCAAATCTTTGAAATTATAGTGACTAATGTCTGTAAAGCCCACTTTCTCTAGAGCCGATTGCACCTCTGTTAAAAAGAAATCTCTTCTTAACCAAGTCGCATCTGAACGCTTCCAAATATTTTCTATTAATTCAAATCCGGTGACTTTAATTTCCCAAATTCTTTCTTCTGGCTTATAATGGAATATTTCAATCAAGGCGCATTCGTCATTAATGCTAACATGGTTGAAAGTTGGTGGAGCAATTTCATGGAACCAATCTGTTATTGGTATTGTGAATACAAATAGTCCATTATCTCGCAGTGCTGTATATACATTACGGAAGACAGATGTTAATTCTTCAACGTTTAGGATAAAGAGTAAGACAATGTGCGACACAACTGCATCAAAGGTAGGTGGCAGTTCAAATTTACGTATATCACTAAGGATAAATTCACTCTCAGGTGCGTTTATTCGGGCATAACGTAAAAGTTCTTTAGAAGCATCTAGTCCAGTCGTTTGATACCCTCTGAGATGAAGCTGTTTTACCAATTTCCCTGAACCGCAACCTAGGTCAAGAATACGCGATCCTTTAGGGAGATATTGTAACATTAAATGTTCTAAAAGAGGTATTATCTCTTCTATTATTTCTTCGTCTGTACTCTTCAATTCGTTTTGCATCCGAGCAAAAGGTTCATAATTTGGGATAGGACTGAGTAGAGACATAAACTGTTTTTCCTAATTCAAAGTAAAGGTTTAAAATTGAACAATTCAAGAATTATCTGGAAGACTAGCTAAAAAAGCTTCTGCCTCTTCTTCAGATAATTCTTCAATTTTTTCCAACAGAAGTTGCTCAATTATTTCTGCTTGTTTGGCTGGTATCATTGCTTGTAATAAAAGGTCACGAAGTGGTAATTCCACAGGAAATTTTGCTCGCAATCGAGAAACTAGTTGAGTTGCAATCAGGGAATCTCCTCCCAAATCATAGAAGTTGTCGTAAATACCAACTTCTGCAATTCCTAGTACCTCTTGCCATATTTCCGTAATTTGTTTTTCCAACTGATTTGCCGGAGCAACATAGGAATTACTTAGGTTTGGTCGAGAGTAGCGCGATGATGAATCTAATTGATGAGTAGATTTTGAATCTACCAAAGATTCGAGGCTAATTGTATGATTTTTCCTCGTGTTAATGTCTACTGTAGAAAGAATAATCTGAACTACTTCCCTTAAAGAAAAAACTCGTTTAAATACTTCTACTGCTTCTACTGGGATAATAGCTAACTCTGCTCCAGAAACTCTATCAGTTGCTGTTTCTTCCTGGCTTACATTCGGTTGAAATTTATCCCAATTTATAACATACCACGACGACAAAGAAGTCTTTTGATTATGCTGATTGCTAAAAGTATCAATGAATTGGTTAGCTGCTGAATATAAGCCTAACCCAAATCCCCCTAAAATGGAAGACAAAGAAGAAAGAATGATACAAAAATCTATATTAAAATCCTGTAAGACTTGTTCTAATACTAGAACCTTACTACTTTGTGATTCTAATAAAGTCTCAAATTCTAATTCAGTAATTTCAGGAATAGAAGCAAATAGGTTATCGTGCTTGATACCAGTTGAATAAATTACGCCATTAATTTGTTCAACATTAGCAGATGTAAGGGCATGATGCATTTGCTCGTAATGAGTGGTATCGGCACGTAATAACAAAATTTCTGTGCCTAATTTCTCTAATTCTAAAAATTGCTGGATTTTTAGACTCACTTCATCATCTTGAGGATGAGTTTCCAACCATTGGGAGAAATTATCTGGTTCTGGAAATTTAGCATCTTCAATAAATATAAGTTTTGCTTGGAAAGTTTTTATTAAATATTCCGCAAGTACAACCTCAATGCTTTCTAATCCACCAGGGAAAAAGTAAACACCTTGCTTTCTTAAAGGTATTTTTTCTTCAACTATTGACTTTGTATAAACTGGCTCAAGTATTTGTACCCAACGGTGGCGATCGCGATAAGCAACTACTGTATCTAAGGATACAGATGTTAACTCCTTTAGAAGTTTGTCAATAATATTACTCTCACAATTTTCTTGTCTTTCTTCTAAGTTTCTGTTGTTAGTTAAAGCAATATCAATACACTGACAGCTAATATTGGGATACTCTTGAGGAATGACATTACATAAACTTAATATTGCAGCTTTTTCCGGATTTAATTCTTCATTCCCGTTAACCTCTTGAATGTTGTTCGATATCACCCTAAGTTGTAGGCGATTGCCCATAAGGCCACTGCGCTCCGTGCAATCGCTAATTTTTAACTTACTAAGATTTTGGGTTAAAAATAGTAGGCTTTTAAATTCTAAATATTTTACTGATGGACGGTTATCAAGATAAGTTAAACTCCATAGATAAACAATTTTTTCGGGGCTTTTATCTAAAGATATTAGTTCTTGTAATAACTTATGATAATCTTCATTTATGCATGGAGCAATTGTATAGATACTCTCACTTAGTTTACTAAACTCATCTCCTTGCTTAACAATAATTATACTTTTACCCTGATTTCTTAACTTATTAATTAGTTGCTCCCCTACTCCCAAATCATCCACAAAAAATAGCCAGTTTTCTTCTTGTGTAGATTTTATTTCTTCGGATGATGTATAAGTCAGTAAAGAACGCTTCCATGAGGGAACATAGAACCAGTCGGCAATATCTTGCTTTTGATCTAATGTCGTCGGTTTGATGTTTACGGAATGCGATGGCGATTTCGCATCAATCCAGTAACGTTGCCGTTCAAAAGGATAAGTAGGTAAAGGCAAACGATGACGCTGCTCATGAGCATAAAAGCCCGACCAATCTATTTCCACACCCGCAAGCCACAACCGACCTAATGTTTGCAATAAAAAGCAAACATCCGATTGTTGCTCCTTAACATGCCGTAACGAGGTCAATACCTGTTGTTTGGCATCTTTCTCTAAATGCTGCGTTGTTAACGTGCCTAAAGTTCGCCCTGGTCCCACCTCCAGAAAAACACCTTCAAACTGTTGTATTAATTGCGATATCCCATCTGAAAATCTCACTGTTTGCCGTAAATGCTGACACCAATAATCCGGACTTGTCGCTTGTTCTTGAGTAATCCAACTACCAGTGACATTGGAAATAAAGCGTATCTTGGGTGAATTTAGTTCAACTGTTTTAATTGCCTCAGAAAATGCTGACAATATCGGTTCCATCATTTGGGAATGGAACGCATGAGATGTATGCAAGAGCCGACATTCAACTTCTTGGGAGGATAATTGCTTTTCTAGGGTTGCGATCGCCTCGTTTGTTCCGGAAACTACACAGGAAGATGGGCTGTTAATAACTGCAATTTGTAGGTATTTTTTATACAACGTCTCCGCATCCAGCAGCAACTCCACATCTTTTTCTGGCAGTCTAATTGCCAACATACTCCCAGAGGGTAACTGTTGCATCAGCTGTCCTCTTTTTGCGACAATTTTTAAGGCATCCTCTAGGGAAAATACACCTGCAATGGTTGCGGCCACATATTCCCCAATGCTATGACCAATCATCGCCTCTGGTAGCACACCCCAAGACATGAATAACTCAGCCAAGGCGTATTCAATAACAAATAACGCGCTTTGGGTGAAGGCTGTTTGTTGTAGTTGCTTTGAAGCAGTTTCAGTATCCTCTTCTCTGGGATAAAGTAGGGAGCGGATATCAAGACCGAGGTAGGGTTGCAAAATCTCGGCGCAAGTATCTACGTGTTTTTTAAACGTCGGTTCGACTTCATACAGTTCCCTTCCCATGTTTGCATATTGTGACCCTTGTCCTGAAAACATGAAGATGACTGGACAGTGACCTGGCTTGCGGTGGTAACTAAAAATAAGTTGTGGGTCTTGGCTGTTAAGCGATTTCACTGCATCATCTAGGTCGTGGCAAATCACGATGCGGCGATAGTCAAAAGCTCGACGACCTACTTGTAGGGTATGAGCGACATCTGGTAGGGGAATATCGGGGTTTTGCTCTAAATAAGCACGCAGTTGCGCTGTTGCAGTGTCTAAAGCTGTGCTGGTTTTGGCTGATAACAGTAACAATTGCCAAGGACGGGAGGAACTGGAAGTTTCAATCACTGGAGATTCTTCCAAAATAACATGGGCATTAGTCCCGCCAACGCCAAAAGAACTTACACCTGCTCTCTTTGGTGTACCGTTAGTTTTCCACTCTGATAATTGGGTATTGACGTAAAAGGGGCTATTGGCAAAGTCTATCTCCGGGTTGGGTTTTTCAAAGTGTAAGCTGGGAGGTATTTGTTTATGTTTTAATGCTTGTACTGTTTTAATTAAGCCTGTTACACCTGCTGCTGTATCCAGATGTCCAACATTGGTTTTGACTGAACCGATAGCGCAAAAGCCTTTTTGATTTGTGCTAGCACGAAAAGCTTGTGTGAGAGCCTTGATTTCAATCGGGTCTCCCAAGGGAGTTGCAGTTCCATGAGCTTCAATATAGGAAATAGTATCGGGTTCGACACCAGCTAAGGCAAGTGCTTCTGAAATGACTTCTCTTTGACCATTAACACTAGGCGCTGTATAACCAACCTTGAAAGAGCCGTCGTTATTGATAGCCGAACCTTTAATGACAGCATGAATAAAGTCTCCATCAGCAAGAGCATCAGCCAACCGCTTCAACACGACAATTCCCAAACCATCACCAAAAACTGTTCCTTTAGCGTTAGCATCAAAAGTCCGACAGTATCCATCAGGGGAAGAAATACCTCCCTCTTGATAGTAGTAACCACATTTTTGTGATACTGTTGCGATGGAAACACCACCAGCTAAAGCTATATCACTTTCACCATTTAGCAAACTTTGACAGGCTAAGTGTACTGCTACTAGCGATGTAGAACAATTGTTTTGAACATTTACACTTGGTCCGGTGAGATTTAACTTGTAAGAAGTTTGCGTAGTTAAGTTGTCTTTCTCATTACCAATAGAAATATTTAAAGCGTCTACCGATTGTATTAAATCTTGGTTTGAATATAAGTTTGTCAAAAAATAATTACTGGTACTAACACCAGCGTAAAGCCCAATTTTACCGTTATAGGATTCGGAATTATAACCTGCATTTTCTAAAGCTTCCCAGGCAGATTCTAAAAAGAGACGATGCTGTGGGTCTGTTATTTCAGCCTCTCTGGGAGTAAATCCAAAAATGCAGCATCAAATAAATCAATATCTTCCAATATGCTACCTGCTTTTACATAATTTGGGTCATTTAGCAAAGCTGACTCTATACCCGCAGCTAGCAGTTCTTCATCTGTAAATGAGAAATTGACTC
>JAAUSC010000137.1 GCA_012031965.1 Scytonema sp. RU_4_4 | reverse complement strand
TATGAGTGATACATAAGTGATATATCCGTAATATCCGCAAATATCATGTGTGCAATGTGACATATCATTTTGACTGGTTATTTTATCAGTGATAATGTCAGTGATACTCTTCCTATCTCTGCACAACTTAACAAGTGCTCCTGTGCATACATAGGTGCGCCGCAGGCGAACCCCGTAGGGGTGTCACCAACAAACGGCGCGACCGCGCCATCTGCCACAGCCGCCACAATCGCCCACAAGCCCCCTTGACCCCAACACTGGACTAATGACTCATTGAGGGCGCTTTGCGCCCGTAAGGGCGACCGCAGGGCGACCGCAGGGCGACCAAAACAAAGGGGCTGCTTTAGCAGTCCGGAGGGCGTCCGCAGGGCGAACGAAACAAACGCGGCGAATGCCGCATCAGTGATATTTATAGGTGATAATATGAAAGATAAAAACCTCAAATTATCAGTTATATTGACATTTAACATTATCACTGATAATATAAGTGATATAAGCAAAAGGGCAAGCGCTTCACGCCCACATCTACAAACTTAAGGAAAACCGACAAATGATTTACAATTCACTAATCTACATCACACTCGCCGCATTCACCATCACTTTCGCACTCGACCTCACCACCACAATCCGCCAAGCTTGGCACACTTCAGCCCCAGCAGCCCCAGCAGCCCCAGTAGCCCCACCAGAATCGCCTACAACCGCCTCAACTGCCCCAGCCCCCATAATCGACCCTTGGACGCTGCCCGACCCCACACCGACCGCCACAGCCTTTGAAAGCGCCACACCAGCACCAATGCTCCTACTACCACCAGCCCGGACAATCGCCACGCCACAGCCCCCACAATCGCCTACAAGCCCAGTTGACCTCAATCAGGTACTGACGGTCACTCAGCTTAGGAAGAAAGCCACAGCAGCCGGAATTAAGAACGCTGGACGGATGCGGAAAAATCAACTGCTACAACTGCTAGCCGTGTGAGGGGAGGGCGCGAAAAGCGCCCGGAGGGCGACCGCCAGGGCGACCGAAACTAACGGCGTGAGCCTTTCACCCCTACCTACGGTACCTACGTTAACGCGCCTACGGCTTGTACACACAGGCTGCTATCGCAGCCAATTGGCTCGCGTCTCATTGACTCGTGGTGTGTAAAAAGACTGCATATTCAGTGTCTATGTAATTTCGTGCTATACCCCTATACACCCTTTTTTGAAAAAGTTCATACAGCAAGCGTTTGACAGCATTTGTAGTTCCCAGGCGTTACGCTTGTAGTATGGATTTTTTTCTGGTTCTCTGGTTTAAAAATTATGTATAAGTAGAGACTCAATATATATCAACCACGGAGAAAAACGACCCCCCACAAACAACAAAAACCCCCACAACTACATCGGTGAAGAGGGGGATTATAAAGGAGCATAAAAATTTAGAAGAGAGAATATAGAGATGCAGGAAAGGGGAGTGTGATTTTTCACAAGTGATTTAGGATTACTATATATGGAAAAAATTCTATATAATAAGCTTATTTAAGGTAGTTATACAAAATTTTTCCGTATATGAAATGGCTTGAACCGTGGTGCAGCATAGACAATCATGACGCCCAATTTCATCAGTCATTCCGGAAGCAGTTGGAACGTGAGGTAGCTCCTGGTCATGTTATGTATGGCTTACCCGCAAGACTCATAGCCAGAGGAAACGGCGACGACGCTTTGTTTAAAATAGAAGATGGGTCAGACCGTGTAGCCGAAGTTCACCTCACATGGGCAAAAGGGCAAGAAACCTTGCCACGACCGCGCACCGTAATTTATTCAAGCCTCGAAGCATGGGCAGAGCAGTCAATGCGTCCGGAACACGAAGAATGGAAAGCAGAGTAAATAGAAGTTCCGTTGAGTCATTAATTCTTTCCCTCATTTCAGGACTATCTGGTGTCCAATGCCCATTATGGAAATCCCACATTCTATAAATGTAAATTACTATTTTCTCCTATAGATTCTTCCGTCTAATCCAGCCACTGCACTGCCAAAATAAAACCCCTTTAGGATGAGCTAGAAGGGGTCTGAGGTGTGCTTGTGGTAGTTTTTGTTTTTGATTGATTAAGAGGGTTTGTGGGTTGTGGGAGAGGGGTTTAGATTAATATTTGGCGAAATTATTTGACTTAAGTACTATCACTAACAATTGCCTCAAAATTTTTAACGATACTCGGTAGTACACTTGGATCAAAGCTAAAGCCAAACTCTAAAAGAGGTTTACCCATTATTATTAGATTGGAGTCATATTTAATTTGGGATAACCGCCCAAACAAAGCCATATGACCAAGACTGTCTGTTGAATAAATCTTTAGCCAAAACTCATCGTGTGACATTGATGAAACTTCTGCTTTGCCCTGTCTTTGATTTTCCAATTTTTGCAACTGTTCAGTGAAACTTTCTAAGGTTAAAGAATCAATCCACGTCCTACCTTGACCTGTGAATCCGAATGATTGTACTCTAATCTCAAACTTTGTGTCCCCTGGTTCGGTCGAATAATCAGGGGCACGATATGTTGCAATCATTTCAAGAAAATTATCACCTTCACGAATTAACATAGATTTAACTTGTTGTTTGTAAGTCTCCTCATTCATCCAGTACCAGTCGTCTGAGTCGTCAATCTTTTCTCTTTTCTCAGGATTATCAGCCGTCCAATACCCATTGTGAAAGTCTTGCATTTTGTAAACGTAAATCATTTTTAATTCTCCTTATTTTTGACTCCAGTTTTCTACAACTAATTTAGTCCAGTCAGTTTCACGTCCATCTTTGACTTTGTTCATTGTTGCTTGGAAGCAGTCACCAATGATGTCGTTAACGGTTGTTACAACGATTTCAACATGGTCTGTATTGAATTCGATGTTGATTTCATCATGGACATAGTTAACCATTTTTAACGATTTATACGCATCCATAAAAAATCTTTAAAATCAGCACTTCTTATTCCTTCTATTGCATGAAATAGTGTGAAAATTCTATGATAAATTTTCCCCTCTAAACATTCTTTTAACTTGAAATCCTTTATTTCATACATCCAATCATCGTTGATTTTTGCAGGTATTTTTATTCTATTCTCATTGAAATAACCATTGAGTACAAAATGCATTTTTTCAATATCTATATTTATTACTTCCCATTTTTGTCTATATACATTAATTTCAGATTGAAATGCTTCAGCTTTATCATTACTGAAAAAATTTTCAATTCCATATTTTCTGATTAATTGTTTAATTTCATTGCTAGTTTCTCTAAACTTTGAATTCTCGTTTGAGGTGTGCTCATCAACTATCAATTTATCACTGTAGACATATTCATCAAGAATTTCGTATTCAGTTTTTTTGTAGTTAACTTTCGTAACAATACTAACTAGTTTCTTAAAATCGGTGTAGGTAGTTATAAATTTATATTTTCCTAGACTTGGATAAACTTCCATAGTTACACCACTACAAATGAACCTGTAAAACCGATACTATCATTTTTATTAAATGGTGAAACAGCAAGAGCAAACGCTGTACCCATTACACTATCATCGTGCTTTCCAGGTGCGGCTTCAAGCTTCTTACCATCACGTCGGAAAGAGAGCATTTCATCTATTAAAGGAGAATTAGCCGGATAATTGAGGACTTGTTTTTCAAGCGCTAATATCATTGTGCTAATCATTACAGGTTTACTATCTCCTGTGGTACGTATAGCTTGGAATTCTAAACCCGGAAACTGTCGGGATAGTGACTCTAAATAAACTTGTCCAGTTCCACCTGTGACTTCAATTCCTGTTACTTTAGGACTGTATATTTTTAATAATTCTCCTATTTGATATAAGTGATATTCACTAGTCTGTTGACGCTTACGATAGAGGTGAACGAGCGAGTATCTACCATTCTTTTCTTTTAAAACTGGCATAGTACAATAATCACTACCTGTGGTAGCTGTGTCTAATCCACAATAGTAATTAGCATCTCTATCTGGTATTAGTTCATAATCACTTATTGCATTTATTCTGATTAATTCACTACTGAATACGGCTACCGCGCTATCAACAAATCTTAAATCATACTCTCTTAAAACTGTTTCCCAATCTGTTCCGTCTTGCTGCATTCGGTATTCAAGATAATCTTCAATTTGAGAGTAAATAGGATGTGCTTTCCAGTGAACGATTAATTTAACAGTGTTTGCTTTATCGACAAACCAATACAAGCCTGGAATGTCTTTATAGACTTTCCCATCTGCCACATCAATACATAATTGTTCGATGTCTACACCGTCGTTATTCTCGTTTAATTTGTCCCAATACCATCCTGATTTAGCTGATGGAGTACTAATTATCATCTTGGTGATTTTGTCACCTGCTAGCGCTCCACTAGGGCTAGATGCGGCATAAATTTGCTGGATGTTCTCACTAAATGCAGCTTCATCAAATAGAAAGTCTAAAACCGAGTCATACGACCGGGAACCCTCACGACTACTATTTTAAAATAAATTTCACCTAAAGTTTTTAACTTCAAGTATCCAACGTTATCGCTATCAGGAATTACATAATCATTTAACCCTGCTAACATTTGACGAGCACGACGGCTTATAGCGCTAGCATCATCACCATTACGCATAAATGCCATACCACTATAAGCAGCATTAAGACTAGCACGATGTAAGAACTTACTTAGAATAATTTGTGTAAGTCCCAATTGGCGGGACTTTACACAGACTATGTTATTAAATTCATCCATCAAACTTGATATTACTTTTTGATAGTAGTACGGTTTAAATTGCACCATACTGCCACCACTTCTAATAGTGCATAAATTAACAAACTGTTCCCAATCTGTAGGAACTGCTTTTAAACAGTTTGTACCGGCAAAGTATTTGTTAATTTGTTTCTGGTTGGGTGGTATTCGTAACATGTGATGGTAAGAAAAAACTAGATGGACGTTGAACTAATAAACCCATAGCCTCAACAACTTTGATAGCTTCTTGTTGGTTAACGTGAGTACTCAATCCTGTAGACTTATCCAATATTTGAAAAGCAACAGCTAGGTTTTGTAGTATTTCTTTTGGTACATCTGGTGACTTCCCATCAATCACATCTTGTTGTGCCTGTAGAGTTATTTTTGATTGATTGAGATAGATTTTGAGGTTAATTTTCTGTAAATAACCAATAATTGACTCAATGTTGTTAACGTCAAAATTGTATTCAGAGAAGTCAATTTTATTGAGGTCAACTCTTACAGGTTCACAGTTGATTATTTCACTATTTTCCGTTTCTAGGTATGGTATTTCATATGCAGACAGGTGTTTTTTAAGAAGTTTATCAGTAGTTTTGAGTCCTCTTTTTTGCAACATTTCTAAGACTTCTTTAGGCGAAACACCATCAATTATTAGTTGGTTAGTGTATTCGCCCAAACTGGCTTTACAGATTTTGCAACCACATCCTGTAGTAGCCACAGTAGTAATCACCTCTCATTGAAGATAGATATCACTGATTCTATAACGACATCCATAGTCTTGCGATGGTGTTTACCATTCCATCCAGAATTATAGAGTCCTCCCGGTATCTCAAAATTTACCAGTTGTTTGTCCAAACGGTCAGCATTGGCGTTTATCCAATTGTCAACAGTTATTTTAGCTATGGTCTTGTTGAGTAAACGCTCACTGATTTTGTTGATTAAGGTGTATGTTGGTACGACGCAGTTAGTATTTAATTCCTGTCTGATGTTGTAGGTCATGATTGCTTCTACAATTTCAGCCACTTCATCAGCTACAGGCGTTTTCTTAGCCGTCCGCACCTCAACGCTAGCTTTTTGTTTTGCTGCGTTGATTACTCCTAACACGGCATTGGTGAGGCTTAAGCCAGAGTTCAATGCTTCTTGAAACTTCACTTGTAAATCACCATTTAGACCACTGATAAAAGTATCAATGTCAAAAGTGTCTTTTGGTGAGTTTTTAGTTTTTGATTTTGATGTAATAGTTTTGGCGGTTTCTTTTTCAGATGTGGCTGTGGTTTGTTCAATTACTGCGGTTGTCATTTTACCTACCTCTTTAATATTTGTGGGTATATCAATATCGATTGGATTGGTAAATTCCGATTCTTCATACCGACCCAAATATTTAACTGTGATGCCTTGATTTTCATGTGCTAAACATTGTTGGATGTATTTACTAGAAGCATTACCTCCAAAACCTTTTACTTTTAAAATCGCTCTCAATGCACAAGCATAGAAAGCCCTAGCTTTGTGAGGACTACCGTTAGCATCGATTAGATTACTGTTATCGTCAAAAGCTTCAATTGTAGATAAATTACGTCCAAAAAATTCATTAAAACGGTTGCTAAAGGTGTCTTGAAATCCTTTACGATACTTTTCGTAGTCAGTAGGAATAGCTTGTACAGCTTTACTAGATTTGAAACGGTTTTGAGCATCGACAATCAATTGTGCAGGTGCAAGTGTAGCGCGTGCGTAGTAGGTATTAGCATCATCAATATTATGCTTTTTACTAAGACCCTTAAAAGCAATTACAAATTCACTGACCACAACCATATCACGCTCAATTACACCCCAATCAAAGTACTCTCTAGCAGGCATATTTTGCTCATTAGCACGTAGCCCTGTAAGGTTTAGGATTCCACAGGCTATGGTGTGTGGGTCATTGGAGGTTAGAAGTTCGCAAGACTTTCTAACTATTGCTTCTATGTCAATTGGAGGCTTTTCAACCTCCCTCAATTCACCCTCTTTGTCAAATCCGTATCGACTCATATCGCGTTGATTACGGTCAATTCCTAAAACTTCTTTTTGTTCGTCAGAGAGTGTTAATAATCGCGCTGCTATGTGTTGTTTATTTGTACCGTTTTTAGTTTCTACAGTCTCATTAAGTGCTGCATTATTATGTTGATAGTTATAGAAAAGTTTTTTGTAGGCAGTGAGTTTTTTAGAAATAGTTGCGGTTGTGTATTTTTCAGCTAAAGCATCAAGTAAAGCATTACAAACTTGATGAACTACTAATACTTCATCTAGTCCAATCACTTGAGTAAAAAACTGTTCTGGTGTCGGAATAGTAGCGAGTTTATTAGGTTCTATGGTTGTGGTTTGTTCGCTTGTAGATTCAACTGGTGTAGATTCAACGGGTGTTGTTTCTACAGGTGTAGAAACTTCTACAATTTTGTCAATTAAATCATGATGAGACATTTTTGTACGTCCTTGAATTTTCAACTCTCTAGCAACTTCCATAACTCGCTTCTTGGTGAATGAGAGTAATTCATCAGTGGTGTATGTAATCATGTTCATAAGTCCTTCGTGTCTTTATATATCAGCTATATTATCAGTTATATTATCATTCCTACTGAATGTCAAGACATGGATGATAATTTATAACTGATATTTAATTATCAGCTATAAATAAACCTTATATTCATTCTGTGTTTTATCAGTGATAAGTAAAGTATTGATTATTATCTATGCTTTAGGCAATTCTTTCGGGTGAATATAGATGTCGTCTAATCCATATTTCCCGACATTTTCACCAATAGGGCTCAACATAGCCAACGTTGAAGCTGCACCCAATACCTGACTATCACTAACTTCCAAGTACTTCTGCAGCTGTTCTAGATTCCGATGCCCGGATATCTCCTGAATCACCCTCAATGGAATACCTGAATTGCTCATCTGAGTGAGCGCGGTACGTCTGAAACTATGAGTACTAACACCGATTATCCCCACTTGTTTACATGCGTTCCGTAGTATCCTTGCGGCTGAATCTTCACTAATGTGTCCGTTGGAGCGACCGGGAAACAGATAAGTCTCACCGCGAATCGGGTAGTAATTATTTAGTAACTGGTATAAATCTTGAATGACTGGCACTGACCTGGTAGCCAACTTTCCTTTAGTGTTCGCTTTCCTAATAATCAGTCGTGGTCTAACCTGTCCTTTTGGGGTGTAGATGTCCTCAGTCAACAGGGTGCAAGCTTCGCGGATTCTTGCAGCGGTAAACAGGCACACGCCAAACAGGGTTTTATCGCGTTCGTTGTGTAGTCCGTCGCTGAAAACTAGCTGTATCTCTTCTTGTGTGAGAATTTTGGCGCGTCCGTGCCTGTTGATTTTCATCTGACGACCATAAACCGCAGTAATCTACAGACTACATCCGATAAGGTACAGGTAAAATGAAAAAATGCCCTTCGCACTGGAAGAGCATTCGTCAAATTCATCGTAGAGCTAACAAACTGGTAGTCTGTCTTGATTACCAGTTTTCAACTTTGTTGCAGTCGTTTGGCTAACTCCGTTTCAATCTGTTCTGCTGATATTTTCACTCGTCCAGGAACAGTCCGTAGCATGTCTACATACCTGTGAAAAGCTTCAGTATCTTGAGGATTACGACGCACATATGCCAGCAGTTCTTGGCGTGTCATATCTTTAAAATTTGATTCCGTCATATATCAATCCTCCATCAACGTCAATCTCTATTTCTATTGTCTCGTCCACAATTATGTAGATGCAACGTGTTCGTTCATCTAACCGAGTCATGTTGATATCTTTCAACAGATTACTGGTTTGTACACATACTCGGTACAACGATTTCAGTTGAGCCATTGTTGGTTCCATTACTTTCGTTCAATTCCTTGCTGTAACTGTGGTGTAGCATTTTCTCTAATCGAATATCCAATGAACAATCCTACACCCAGAAGCGCCACTAGACTGCCAGCAATGAGTTTTGGAGGAATTGAAATACTGCGCTTGGAGTCATAGCGATTGAACATCCAAAGAATATGTGCGTACTGCCAGGGTAAAATATCAAACCATTCTCTAGACTTAATCAGTTTAACGTTCCTGTGCTTGAACTGCTTGTGTAGAGAGTCTTCTACACTACCCATGTCCTTTACGTAGATGGCTTTGACTAGCTTGTAGTTACAGGGTGGTTGACTGGAATGTAGCGTGTCTAGCCTGCTTTCTACACTTCGAGTCAAGCCGATTTTGCATCTTTTAAGAGCACAGCCCGGTATCCATCCATGATATCCTTCCGCTTCGAGTAAGTATATATACCCTGGTACGTGGTCGTCTCTTTGTTGAAACGGTCTTATGTAGTGTGTCATGATTGCAGAGATTCTTTAATAATGTAGAACTTTCCAAGCGTTGAGCACTGGAAGCAATCGGCACGCCTACCAGTGCATTTTGGTTTAAAGGTCTATTCCACCGTCAAACTCTTCTGGGTCATCTGTTTCTATCACTACTGGCTTAACTTCCACAGGTTCAGTATGACCGTTTAAGCTTGCAGTCGTAGCAACTGGAATTGTGGGTACAATTGGGTGCTTTCCTTCTAAAAACCTCACGTAAAACCCAATCGCATCTTCCACAAACCTGCTCTCTGAAAGGTTTAGCGCTTCACACCACTCTTGTACTTTAGCTTTTTGATATTTCTTGATTCTGATTTTGTCAGCAGCCATTATCCAACCTCCGATATCAACCCGGTGAGGTTATCAAAAGCGCCATTGTCAGAAATTAAAAAACCTTTCTTCTTTAGTGCAGCGTTCAGCAGCGGAAGTTTAGAACCTCCTCCGATTATCAGAATTTGGTCGCCACCTAGCTTGTACTGTTCTAAGTGTTTAATGACTTCGCGTAGTCTGCAATTGATGAAGTCCTGCAATTCAACCTCATACACTTTGTAGAAGTTCATAGCTGAATCGCCATAAGCCAGAAACGGTATCTTATCCCCCGATTCAGACTTCTTGAACTTAACCCCTACTTCAATACTGCGGTTGATGACATCCTTATCTGGTGCTTGCTTGATGAGTGCTTTAAGGTCAGAGTTACAAGCAATTCGCTCAATCAAATATTCAGCGCCAAAGTCTTTAACTGCAACTTCTCCGACTGGCTCAGAGTTAAAGAATCGACTGATAGAAGTGTTACCGCCACCAATGTCACAAATCGTTACTGCACCTTGTAGTTTTTGACTCTTCAGTGCTGCAAAACCCTCTGGTAGTATCGTTTTAACAGCTACGTTAACAAGACAAGGGACACCACATAATTCTACCTTGTGCGTCCCTTCATTTTTCTTGATGGTCGCTGAATGTCGCTTAACATCATTACAAGTCACGGTTACTTCCAAATTCATCTCTGAATTTACCTGTGGTAGATGAGCCAAAGTACCAAGGAAGTACTCAAGCCACAGTGAAGACTTACCCGTATAGTCCTCCACCAATCTCATAAGGTCACTGCTACCACTGCGAACGGCTTGATTACCAACTAGCCAACACTGATTGACTAAATCTGACCTGACACCATCGACATAACGAACATGACCAGGTAACTTATTAGATGTGTTTGATAAACACTTGGCATACCAGCTAGGTTCTCTCAAAAGTTCATAGCCTTCCACATATGCTTTAACCCAATGGTTTCCAAGGTCTATCACGCTTTTGAACTGCTTCTTATTTTTCGCTGGAATTTTAGGCATTTTTACTCCCCCATTTTTGTGGGTACTTTTGGGTACATTTGATGTTGTTTCGTCGCTCTGAGAAATCGCCATAAGTCTTACTCCATATACGTTACAAGTGTTTATAGTGGTCGAAAATGTCAGGTGATAAGAGAATTGTACCCGAATGTACCCTAATTTGAGTCATTATTCATTTTGAGTACCGGATTCTCCTGATATCTATCGTTGAGGATGTTTGAGTTGTTCAATTACTATTAATTCGGCTGTTATACAAACTAATAGAAATTAAGTAATAGAGTTAATATTAGTAACTTAAGTGGGTATTACTAACAGTAAATCTCTGATTTGTGAATGTCTTATAAAAGCCTGTTTCATGATTAACTAACAGAAATACAGTGTAATCGGGTGCTACCTCTCAAAAACCCCCACACCCCTACATAGGGAAAACCACCACTCAAAACTCTTACGTTAAATCAAGGGTTTCAGCCTACACTGAGAGGTGAGTGAGAGGTCGATGAGAGGTAGCACTCACATCACCTCTCACGGTCTACTACTCTATTTTTTCAGAGTTACTATTAGTTGAAGGTTGATACCTCCATTTTTTGGGCTTCTCGTCACAGTCCTTACAGGTATAGTACTGTTCACCTTTTTTGTTGGTTCCTTCCTTATTGATGTTTTCAGAACCGCAATGTGGGCATACTACTTTTGGGCTAAAAATCATCGTTTCAGCCTCTTTTTGTACCTCATCTAAAATGTTAGAAATGAGTAAATTATGAGTATTTGTACTCATTGATTCTTCTCTTTCAGCCATCACCTCATAGTAGTCATAGCTATCAAAGTCAGGAAGCTGAATGAACTTTGGTAGTCCGGTCAATGGTACGGCTAATGCGAAACGGTACGCGCTCTTGTCGGTGAAGATATCCAGTCCTAGTTCTTCATTCTTGTGGTCACAGAACTCTTGAATCTTGGCGTACTGCTCAAGTAACTTAGTCTTTTGTTCGTTGGTCAAAGTTTTTAAACTATTGATTGCTGTACCTGCATTACTTCCGATGTGTAACCCTACTGCACTACCCCAAGCACTATGAGTCATACCAGGAATTTCATTTGCATCAGCACTTTGACCGATATAGATAGCGCCTATGTTCTGGTGTGATGCTTGCTTGAGAGAGTAGGTCACTTTGTCCCGGAAATAGTAATACCCATTATTTTCCCGTTCTTGCGCAATTGTGGAGTCTACCTCATCAAAGATGTACAGGATGAATGGATGGTCACCCTTCCACTTGGTACGATGGTCTAGTTGATTGCATAAATCTTCCATCCCCAACACATTGTCCTCATGGCTAGTACCTACTTTGGGCATATCCCAATAGTCTTTTTTGGAACCGTCCTGTGGGTCATAGAGACGGATTTCACCTTGTCCCTTGCGCCCCTTCATGATTGCAAGTGCTAGGTTCTTGGCTGTTGGTGACTTACCTCCAGTTGAGCCAGCGGTTATTCTGACTCGTTCCCAGTTCTTGACGTAGCTTTCAAACTTATCGACCGGAACCCAGATTTTATCGACATCTCCCTTAGAGGTGTCTTTCTTGGGTGCTTTCCTCAAAGTGACATGTAACGTTATTGAGCAGTTCTGGTAGTTGTACTCAAAGTTTGGCAAGGTACCAGGCATAGCTCCAGTAAGTACAGCAAGATGTTCCCGCGTGTTCCCTGGTAAAAGTTCTGTGTCTGTTAATCCTGGATTCTTGCGGGTTGCAAAGATGATCATGAAACCTGTTTCTGTCTCCGTCCATTGGATAAAGTCGAGTCTGTAATTAAGATGCTCGTAGTAGTGTAAGGCAACCTTGTTTGCAGCCAAGGCACAGGAATGAGTACCCATAGCTAGTAACGGTTTTTGTAGTTCTTGTACTTGTTTCGTCAAGTCGTCTATTACGAGATTTCGCTGTTCAAGTAGGTCAAGTAACTGAGCATGAATGTTGTTATTGTTCAGGAGTAGTGTTTCGTATTTTTCAGTAATTTTATTGTCTATGTCGTCCATAGATTCTCTGAATCTTTCAAGAGCAACGGCTTTGGGTATAGACTCATTCAAAGATTTTGATAGGGATTTATTCTCAGTTTCAACCTTGGAATACCTTAAGTCTTTCCAGTGCATCTTGGCATTGAAAAACTTATTATCAAACTTGAAGATGTAGGCTAGAACATCGTTGAAACAGGTGATGTCCATGTCCTTAATTTCTTGCAGAGCATCTGTCAACTCGAATTTAAGCTTGCGGATATCTTCAATTCGACCTACCAAAAGTTCTTTATTGTTGAGAGTTACTTTGTCGTCTTCAAGTGCATTAGCCAGTCGTTTATGCAAGTCGTCTAGTTGTTCATAGCGCTTAGAGAAAAATGTTATGGTACGAGTGCGAGACTCATTGAGAAAATCTTCAACACGGGTATCTCTATCACTTACAATTTCCTCAAGCGATTTGATTTTTAAATCCTTTTGAGAGACGATTCTCAAAAATTCCTCAGATTTGGCATTCAAGCGTTCTTGCAGTTCAGATATCTGTTTAAGGTTTGTTCCCTTGTCTAACTCAAGAACTCTGATTCTGCTTTTAAGTTCATCAATTTCAAGTTTAAGTCCTGAAAGTTCTCTGTCCTTAAGTTTAGAATGGTCAGCCAGTTTATCTTTAAACTCGCGTTCTAGGTCGGTTTCTTTCCCGTTATAAGCAATCCCTAATCCAAGTGTCGTTAAGGCTGCTGTAGCTCCTCCTACGCCTAGGGTCCCTGCAATCTTTTGGATAAGTCCTTTGGTATGACTCGCTTGAACTAAGCCCACTGCGCCTAGAAGGGATGAGCTAATGAGCAGTCCGAAGTATACTTGTTTGTACATGTTATTTAATCCTTAAACGAAGTTAATAGAAAGGGGTGTAGCAAATTTGTCACACCCCTGTTTTGTGTTTAGTACTAAACTTAAAAACCAGCCGTAAACTTAGCCTCAGTCTCTAACTTGAGTTTTCTTTTCGTACGAAATGTTCTGAATTTCAAATCCTTGCTTCTCAATTTCTTCCCGAAGTTTGGCAACTTTTAGCTGTTCTTGTTCTCTGATTAGCTCAGTTTGATTCTGAGTGCCTTCAGTCCGAATTTGTTGCTGAACTAAGAGTTCTCTATCTTGCTCTAGTTTTGATAATTCGAGGTCACGTCCTACGCCTGCACGGTGGTACTGGACAGCTTTTTTCTCATTATTTACGTGGGCTGTTTTCCCATCTATGAGCAGACCGATAAGTCTGTGCTGTTCAAGGTCGAGGGTAGCTAAGTCCTGCTTGAGCTTGACATTATTAATCGCAACACCAACGTAATTCCGTTGACGAGCAATGATGATATTTTTTTGTGTCGCCTCAGCATTATCTAATTGAGATACTGCGGAATCTATTTCAACCGATGCATGTGTCAAAATTTCAGAAGTATTTACTTTTCCGTCGGTAATAGCTGTTGGACTGCGGTCAATGTCGGTTGATTTGATTGCCTCGTTGATTTGGCTTGCATACCTGTTCATTACCTGTATGCCGGCACTAGCTGTATTCACAACCGTGGCTACAGTTTGAGCGCCTTTTTGAGCAGTAGCACCCATCTCTTGTAATTTTGCTACAACACTAGGCGGTGTTGGTTGTGCAGTTGATTCTAATGTTTCAACTATGGTTGTAGGAGCTACAGCCTCTCCTGTTACCCTCTTAGAGCCTGTCAGACCGCCTTTTTTACCCTTGTTACCTTTGTCTAAAGAAGCGCCTGTAACTGTACCTGTTTTACGTGGTGCCATGTGATAATGTCCTTATATTTTTAAGTGTTTATTTGTGAGTGAGGCGACTGCAAAGAGTGATGTTTATGCAGTCGTTTTACATTTCTATTACTGTGTTTGAGAAACGTTTTGGGAATAACGATAAACTGCACTAGCTGTAGCAGCGATTCCTACCAGGGAAAAACTCAGCATAGTGGCTATCAAACCTGTCGCTATTGCTTGAGCCAATGGTGACCGTTGTGGACGCTGTACTTGTGCTTGTGGTAATGGATGTAGATTGCTCCCCCACAATAGTCGTCCAGCTTGATACGCTAGGTCGAATAATTCAATTTTTGATTCAGGAAAGTACAATTCATCTTCGCAGTCATGGATTGATGGAATGCTCAATTGACCGCATGAATAAAAAGCCTGTTTAAGGGTCTGACCATTGAGGATTCCGTGGTTGCAAACATCCCAAAGTACAGCTAGTTGAAATGGAGTAAGTTCAGGTAATATTTCAGAAATTTGCTTTAACATGATGATTGTGTCTTGTTTGAGATAAAACATTAAACTGAGAGAGGCGACTGCAAAGATGAAAAACTTAACGGTCGCTTTGCTCTTATTCATCAGTGCTTTTAGTTGTACTTGTCCTCCATAAATACCAAAGTTCATCCATTGCGTTTTGAGCTATCTGAAACTGGTCAGAGAGTGCTGGTGTGGATTGAGTAACTGTTTCCCATGCTTCAGTATTCTGGACTTGTCCCAGTTGGTCTAGAAGAGAGGCTAGTTGTAGTCTGATATCTCGTGGTGTGGTCATTGTGTTTTTCATTTTTTTCTCCTATTGAACATGATGGTTGGTTTTGACTTTATAGTTGATATTTTCTGAGGCTATTTTCTCTAGCGATAAATCATAGCGATGAGCGATATACGCTACATAGCAGAGTACATCCCCAAGCTCTTCAGCTAGAGAGTTTGCTCCCACTGGTATTCCTCTGCGGTGAGCCTTGCGGATAAGTGCAGTTACTTCACCAGCTTCCTCACACAATCCAGTAGCAAGAAATAATTCCCATCCCGGTTGATGATTAGCAGTAAATTTATCACCGTATTCAGCGATTTCTTGTTGATATTGATCGAAGTCCATTTTTCACTCCTTAACGTTTGCTGCAACAATTCCTAGAGCACCGCCAAGAGTTAAGGCGAAACTAGCTGTAGCCCCGCCCTCAAACAATCCAGCGACTTCCTCCCAGTTGACGTTACCAGGGACATTTATTCGAGCGTTTACCTCGTTCATCCCGCTACTAAATATCGTTGCGATCGCAAAAAAGCCAGAAGTGAAAAAGGTAACGAGGGTGCCTTTAAAGAGGATGTCGCTCAGACTTAGCCGTCTGGAGATAGTCAGTTTGAGTATTGGCTTGGTTGGTTCTTGACGGGTAGCCTCTTCCAGTAATTCCTCAATGGCGTAGACCGCATCAGCAAGAGTTACATCCGGGTAGTAGTCTATGCGGCTGAACTCTGGTGAGTCTTGGATGTTGATGATGGAACTACGAATGAGTTCTAATCGCTTGATTTGGTTGGGTGTCAAACCAGTGTGGATGTTTGTGTAGTTGAGTTTATCAACGTGCATGAGGTTTTCCTTTCTTGACTGTTAAGAGGGCGAACCCTCATGACAACCGTGGGGCTATCAACAATCCGGCAATCTAGGGATTGTAGCCGCTACACCATATATAGTCCTGTGGGGAGTTCGTTTGTACTCTCAAGTTTGCGGTTGTGGTGTGGCGCGGTGTTTGGCGCTCACATTTATTAAGATAGAGCAATAGTATTGTATTTTGCAAGTATTTTGCTATAAGTCTTCATTATTGATATCACTCCAAACTATAAAGCAATCATATTGCAATAATATTGCATTTTGCTAGCAAAGCACTATAAGTTAGATTGCATAAGTACATTACAGGAGAAAATATGATAGTCACTACGTTTAAAATCTCACTTATGGCTGGAAGAAAACGTAAAGCAGTTACTTACAGAATTGATGAAGCGATAATTAAAGCAGTTGATAAAATTGCTAGAGAAAATAACTCTAGTGTTAATCGATACATTGAAAGTTTACTTTATGCACATTGTAAAGAGAAAGGTGAATTAACAGATATATATCCTTTAGGTGAAACGAGAGGAGGTGATAGAACTAATAAAGAGGATAAAAATGATTAATTAAAATGTAATATAGACAATCAAAAAGAGGTGTAAACATGAAAACCGAACGCGAAAGAGAAGAAATTATCAAAGCTATCAACGAACTGCTAAACCAAGCTTACGACAGTACTTTAGATGAAATACTCGCATTATTGAAGCGGATAGAAGCGGAAGAGGACGAAAACGATTTAAAAGCATACCACACAGCTAAAAATGACCCTGAAAGTCAAATTACTATACCTTGGGAAGATATTAAAAAAGAAATTGCTAATGAGAGAAAAAGAGACGTTGCGTGACTTACGAAGTTAAATTTACCAAACCTGCTCAAAAAATGTTTAAAAAGCTAACTCAAGAAGTACAAGACCGCATACAGTCTAAAATAAATGAGTTGGCTATAGAACCGCGTCCCAGTGGTGTTAAAAAACTAAAAAGTCAAGAAAATACATGTCGTATTAGAGTTGGTGATTATCGAGTTATCTATGAAATTTTTGATGATATATTGTTGGTAAAAATTGTAGAAGTTGGACATCGTAGTGAAGTTTATAAAGATGAAAGTTAGAAGTCTAATTAATGAAAAGTGAACGTAAAAGAGAAAAATTCAAATGATGAGATAATAATAGGATGAATCAACCAAATTATGAACAACTTACAGAAGCTGAGTTAAGAGAGTACGTGAGGCGCAATCCCGAAGATGAAGACGCTTTTCAACATTACTTAAGCATAATTCGAGCTAAACCAGGACGGGTAATCACTCGTACAGAAGAAGAGTTTGACGCCGAATTACGTAAGCGGATTGCTCAAGAAGCCAATCAGTAATAATTAAAAGAGGTGTAAAAATGGAAACCACAACCAAAAGACAAGCATTATTAAAAGCTATCTACGAAAAATTAGAACAAGCCTATGAAGACACTTTAGAAGATGTTATAGAACTTTTGGATATTCGCAAAAAAGAAGATGAAGAAGATATCCAGGCTTTTGAAGATGCTAAAAATGAACCTAGAATACCTTGGGAACAAGTTAAAAAAGAATTAGGATTGTGACTTATCAGGTTGAATTTACTAGTAATGCGGCTAAACAATTAGATAAAGATGAAACCGACGATTAATCATTCCAACATTGATATCATACCGTTTCCCTCGGTTTCACTCGAAGAGGTAATAATCACAGTTCCTACAAATTGGGTATTGATTGTAGAAAACAATAAGTTTAAAGTTTTTATAGAGTATGACACTTTAAGCTTGTATCTTTTACTTACAGAAGAAATTGACGAAAAAGAAAAATACAAAATAGATAAAGGTTTTAAATTAGCTATTGCTTTATGCAGTCGTCCAAGTGAAAAACTTCTAGAAGTAGCTTATACTGAGGATTTAAAAGATTTTTGGTACGATTTAAGAATTTTTAACTTTTACATAGGAATATATTTTTTAACTTCTTATTTGAAAATAGTCGAACCAAAAACAAACATACCTTCAGATGATGAATTGACTGAAGAGTTTATCTATTATGAAGGAAAACGGTATTGTGAAATGTGGAATATTATAAATTTAATCTTCCCATTTCTTAAAAAGCTTTTTCCAAAAATTTTGATAAATCCGCAAGCATTATTTATATACATAATCAAAGAAGAGGGAGAATCTCTTTTTACAGAAGTGTTGATTAAAAATTTTATAATCTTCAACGTTAGAGAAAAAACTAAATTGATTCTAGAAGTAATTAATCTAATTGAAAAGAACAACTATACAGAAGTGAACATTGATAAATTATCTTTAATTTCTTTGCTTTTTTTACTCGCTTCACAATCTAAAAAGTTTACTAAAAATAAAAGATTAAAATTTCATGCTGAAAATTACAACACAGCTACAAAGTACATGCTTGACACTGCGTATGAAATGGGTATGAAACGAACTAGTAAGGGAATGTTTATACCTTCTTGGATTTGGGACTCTGGTGAATTTATAGATTCGCCTTGGAATCACAAAAAGAAATCTTGAATTGTAACAAAAAATTTACATAGATACACTAGAACGGTTTTTCACAAATTGTGATATATGATGTCATTTAGTCAAAGTTGAAAACCAAAAAACTCCCGTATAGCAGGAGTTTCAAAGGATTTCATTAATTATCAATCTGAAAAACCTGTTTTTTCACAGGTGAGCTTAGCATGTTTAATTTAACTGAAAAATGCCGTTTTTGTAAGAGTGTAAATGTTTTAGAAATTATTGAACCTGCAAACAGTACTCATTATGGACGTTTAACCTGTAGCGATTGCGGACGCTTTCTAAAATGGCTTCCAAAAGCCCAAAATCCCCAGCATATCAGTAGCACGGCTTTTACATGGTACTGG
>JAAUSC010000012.1 GCA_012031965.1 Scytonema sp. RU_4_4 | reverse complement strand
ATCTGTTTTAGGCGATAGCTAGCCCCTAAGGGGGCGCTGCGCAAACGCTGCTGCGCGGAGCGCAGATCGCCAACAGTCTGGAACGACCAAATCTCGTTATTCACATGATGGTCAATTTGTGAGCGTGCGTAAGTCCTAGGCTTAAGCCATGAAGAGCGCAGCACTTTAGAGGGTAAAATTGTGAAAGTTATACAAACTGAAATTCCCGATGTACTGATAATTGAACCGCGAGTTTTTGAAGATGAGCGTGGCTTTTTCTACGAAAGTTACAATGAGCAAGTTTTGCGAGAAAAGGCAAGTGTTGCCTTACATTTCGTGCAAGACAATCATTCTCGCTCAACTCAAAACGTACTACGCGGTCTGCACTATCAAATCAAGCAACCTCAAGGTAAATTGGTGAGAGTTGTCCTTGGTGAAGTGTTTGATGTGGCTGTGGACTTGAGGGCTAATTCTAAGTATTTCGGTCAATGGGTCGGCGTTCATTTGAACGCCAAGAACAAGCAGCAACTGTGGATACCTGCAGGTTTTGCTCACGGTTTTTTAGTGGTTTCAGAATATGCTGAGGTACTTTACAAAACTACAAACTACTACGCGCCAGAGCATGAACGTAGTCTGCTGTGGAGCGACCCTGATTTAGCGATCGCTTGGCCCATCAAAGTAGAACCCATTCTCTCTACTAAAGATCGAGCAGGTAAGCGATTGAAAGAGGCGGAAGTGTTTGCAGAATCAGAGTATACTTGCAAGCAAGTCAGTGCTAGAACTGAGTTGGTCATGAACTTGTAGTATAGCACCACGGATAAAATCTATTTTCAAAATTCCGGAATCACGATATAGAAACTATAGACAACACAATTAGAAACTGGTTTGTAGTTGCGCTTCAGCGCGACTACAAGCCTAATTTTTTTGGACAACACCTACCTAAATATCTGCAACGCTACTGAAATCATCGACAGGAAAGTAAAAAACCCAATCGCATCTAAAGTTGTAGTCAACAAAGGACCACTAATGAGGGCTGGATCGAGGTTTAACCGCTTCAAAGTCATTGGTAGTACTGTTCCCAGAGAGGCTGCTAGTAGTACATTCACGACCATCACTAGCCCTGCAACTATCGATACCCAACGTTCATGTGGAGGCGACCAAAGTAGCGATAGTGTACCAAGAGCTATACCTAATGCTATTGCTGTACCTATACCCGCTAGAATCTCTTTACGGAGAAGTGGCATCGTGTCATTTGGTGTAACTTCCCCGACACCTAGACTACGTACTGTCACTGATACTACCTGAAAGGCAACATTTCCACTACTATTAGCCAAAATTGGCATGATGATTGCTAAAACTGGCACTTGTGAAATGACTCTTTGAAAAGGAGAAATCGCACTAGCAGCACCAATGTATAAAGCAATATTTCCCAGCAACCAAGGTAATCGCTTGCGAATGGTGGTTTGAGGAGAAGACAAAGCTGTTTCATCGCCACTCACACCCGCCAACTTTTGAATATCTTCTGTAGCTTCTTCTTCCAAAATATCGATCACATCATCAATCGTGACAATACCCACCAGTCTCTCTTCTCGGTCAACCACAGGGACAGCGATTAAGTCATATCGCTTCATGATTTGGGCAACTTCTTCCTGGGGCATTTCTGTTCTTACCTTAATGACACGACCGCTAGCAATATCTCTGATGAGAACATCAGGAAAGGTAAAAAGTAGCTGTCGTAGTGAGACAACACTCACTAGCTTGCGGTTATCATCTGTCACGTAGGCATAGTAAATCGTTTCTTTATCTTCGTCCTGACAGCGGATTTTACTTAAAGCCTCTCCGACAGTCAGCCCTTGTCGCAACCGCACATATTCTGTTGTCATCACGCGTCCTGCGGTGCCTTCAGCATAGCCGAGAATCGTTGCTGTTGCTTGCCGCTGTTCCGGACTCAGTTCTTGCAACAGACGTTTGACAACTCCAGCGGGTAACTCGTCAAACAATTCTGCACGTTCATCCGGACTCATCGCCTCGACAATTTGTGCAACTTGAACGTCATGCAGGGAATTTATAATTTCTTCCTGCACTTGTGAAGGTAGATATTCAAAAACATCAATTGCTTGGTGTTTATTGAGTAACCGGAATGCGATCGCCCGCTTTTGCTTGGGCAAGTGTGTAATATACTCTCCCACATCTACGGGTTGTGTACCATTCAAATCCAACTTGAGCTGGTTTAAGTCGGCAATGTCAACAGCCGAATTACGGACATCCTGCATGAGCATCATAAAACCTCCAAAAGTCTCCCCCGCGCTGGGAGACAAACTCGCCAGCTTAGAGGAGGTTAGTACTGCCGTCTGGTGGACTTTGGTCCATAAAATCTCAGAAATTCAACATCGATTACCAATCAATGGCATCGCTAATTCATCATACTAACCCGGAACAGTGTAATCCGGTAGATATCGAAAGTCAGAACGTGGAAGCTCAATTCCACTTCACTGCATCTTTCGCCACCCTGATGCCTGTTGATTTGTGTAGATTCTACTACTGTTACTGTCTGTGTCAAGCGTACAAATTTCTTTAAAGATAAAAATTCTCAAGTAAAAATATTGACTTTACAAAGTTGTCACAATGCCGTAAATAAAATAATTGCTTGTGGAAATTGTTAAGCTTTACGGTAAAGACGCTTTTGAACTAGATTTAAGACATCTCAAAACGACTTTGGGCATGGATGTTTTACGATGTCAAACCCCTCAATGGTACGCAAAGAAATTTATGTTTATTTGCTGGCTTACAATCTAGTTCGTAGTTTGATGTGGTCGGCAGGTACTACTTTTCGAGCGTGCTATTCTACTCTATGCCCTTCATCCACATATATATCTGATCGTAAATTATGTATGTGTCACATTTAGATGCGTTTGCCCTACGTAATTCTCCATCTACGTGCGAGCAAAGAAAGTTCAATTGCACAAAAACGTAGAAATTTTTCCTTTATCTCAGGTAATTTTTTCTTTATTTCATACTAAGTTGCATTCTAAGGTAGAATTATGACTAAAATGAAGCATCTGGCGAAATTCTTCTGTTCACTACCTTACGCTCAGCACAACAGGTTAGCTCTGGTGATTGCAACTTTAGTATCAGGTAATTTTTTCTCTTTATTCAGGTACTTTTTTCCTTTATTTCAGTGAGCCGTCATTGTCATCTCACAAAAATATGTTGTATTGTTCTGAATGCAAGGTCAAATAAGAAACAACAAGAGGCAGTAGAAATTCCCCATTGCCCCCTTATTAAATACTTCTTTTTTAGGTCTTAGAGGGTGTTTATAAAATAAATCTGTCATTCTGAGTGAAGTGAAACGGAACGTTAGCGCAGCGTGTCCGCAGGACATAGAATCTAGATTTTGCAACGTAGTTGACCAGATGCAACACTTGTGATATCGCTACGTTCAGCATGACAAATCAAGGTTTTTGCCGAATTTATAAACACGCTCTTAGGAAAAAGTAGTTTTTTATAACTGCTTACATAATGCAATACACAGCGTCTTTTGTATCTCCTTCTTTAGGAGGAGAGTTAGGTGACCGCCGAACCTCTGCGAAAAAGGGGAGGGGATGGCAGTGACACGCTGACTAGTGGTGCTGGTGCTGACAGCTTTATTCAATGCCTCCAATGAAGGTATTGACTCGAACGCAGACTTTTGTGTTGCTAACGATATCTGTGCTGCTGGTTTCGGTGGTGGGGTAACTGTAGGTGCTGCGATCGCAGCTGATTCAGTTCCACTATGGTTCAGTTACAAATGATTCCTCAGATCGGTGTATCTATAACACCAGCATTGGTGTCTTGTACTTCGACGTAGACGGTACGGGTAGCGCTTCATCACAAGTAGAGCTAGCCAGACTGTCTGGAAATGCTGCAATGACTACAAGTGACATTGTTGTTGTTGCTTGAACTATCAGCTAGAGGATACGGTTTCTAGATGCTTAATCATGAGGTGATACAGAGTATGTTTGATGACTTCCATTTCCTCACCCCATATCTATCACCCCTCTCCCAAATTTGAGAGAGGGGAGGGTGAGAGCTACAAAGGACGGCTAGTAAGCAAAACCTTGAACATCAAGCACGTTCAAGTGAGTTAGCAAAATTTCTGTTTTGAAAACAAGGATTGAGTTATGGCTGTAATCTACGGTGACCTTAACTTTCCCGGTGAAAACGATGTTCTCAACGGTGACCCTAACTTTCCCAATGAAAATGATCAAATTTACGGCTTGGGTGGTGATGACATCCTTAATGGCTTAGGCGGTGCCGACTTGCTGGTGGGTGACATAGGCAAGGACATACTCAATGGTGGAAATGGCAATGACACCCTTGATGGCGGAGACGATGATGACACCCTTGATGGCGGCTTGGGCAATGACTCCCTGAGTGGCGGGGCTGGCAATGACACCCTTGATGGTGGAGCCGGCGCTGACAGACTCTTTGGGAATGATGGCGATGACTTGCTCATTTGATTTTCTGCTGGTAACGGTAACCGGCACCACTAATGCTGAGATCAGCATCACTGAAACTGGCGAAGTGATAGCGACTGTGCTTGGAGTAAGTGCCAGCCAGATTACAGAGGTAGATTTTATTGCCTAGGAAATGAGCGTGCGCGCCTGACGAAAGCTGGGTTGCGCACACCTCCGATATTTCTACAATTTCCCCCAAACATGCTGTGGTGAAAGCCACATAGCCCAGCTTTGAGCGGGAAGAACTCAGTATTCCGCCGCCTTACAGCGGCGGAATGTTTCCATCGCAATAGGCAACACGCAAGTTTTGAACCTCACAAGTTCACTAAACTTATTCAAAAATCATCACAAAAATTTTATAATTGTGACACAAATTCTTCAAATTGGCAGCAAATTGATTCAGGCGCATGAAGTCCTGTCTCTGTTAAAACGTTACCAATTGACGCCTCAAATCGTGCGAAATATCATCTTAGATCAAGCGATCGCATATATTTCTTGTACAGATGAGGAGCGCAGGGTAGCAGTTGAGAATTTTTATCATACGTAGATGGAACAGTTATACGGATCCACCAACACGCTGCTGGTGGGAAAAAGCGGTTAAATTTATCGGTCGATTTGTTGTTCAAACTACGATGTTGTAATCGGGTAGCAATAGCGCTACACTAGATAAAGTCAAGAATTAACTCCTAAAAAGTAGCTAATTCAGATAAACTTTGATTTTTTGGTTGGGAACATTGTTTCCTGCGAGTGGCGACATAGCCAAGTGGTAAGGCAGAGGTCTGCAAAACCTCCATTCCCCGGTTCAAATCCGGGTGTCGCCTTTTCAATTATTAAGTGACGAATTGTTTGACCGCGTTGACGGATTAATGTCCGTCTCGACAAATAACTGTCCTTTCCTTGCGTCAGTTACAGTATTGGCGCGAGAAAGTGGTCATTGTTCCTGTTATCAGTAATACTGGAAAAAGTTGTAGTATTTATTACTCAAAATCTAGCTTAGCAAAACTGGCGGCAATAATGCTGTGTGGAAAGCATAATAGACAAATGTTCTCGCTTGAGGAGTTTGACCAAGAACGGGCGATCGCATCGCATCCCTTGATGAAGGTCAGCCAGTCATTCCGGTGTGGGTGGATATCATTTATCGGCGGTTGGAAGCAAGACTGGCTATTTAGGGCGATGTTCTGCGGTGTACCCCTACAATACACATGGAGAACAGACCTCAGAGATATTTGGTAGCGCATGAAATGGTGCATATGATTGAACCGCATCACACCAATGCGTTTTGGGTCAGAAAATGAGTCATTACCAAAGCAATCCCCAAATGTTTAAAAACTGTGAATCCTTTATAACAATGGGCGGAAGATAACATAATATCAAACAAAATTACCTTAACCAGGAAAATTTGGTAATTACAATTGTGCAAGCAACTACTAACTCTCCCAACTTGGAACTAATTCTTGAGTGTAACAATCTAGAAACTACGGCTCGTCTGAGTATACGGAGGCAAGTATATACAGCTATATGGGACTGCTAATTCCTGATAACTCATGCTTAACCGAAGATTGGCTGGACAAAAAGCGTAATTAGCATAGAAAAATCTTGTTACTTGAGTGTTATTTAATTGTCACTACCTATGAGGAAGACCTATATCGATAAAATGACTTGGTACAATCTGAAAACTCAACACCGCTTTGATCAGCGACGCACATGAATCAACTGAACAATGGTTTCACTCTTTTTCTTAGTTTGCTAGTCGAGGCGATACCTTTCTTATTGCTTGGGGTTTTGTTCTCTAGTTTGCTGCTGTTTTTTGTTGATGAGCACAAACTGGTGGAAAAAATGCCAAAAAATCCCTTTATGGGTGCATTAGTTGGTAGTCTCGTGGGTTTTTTATTTCCTGTTTGTGAATGCGGTAACGTACCAGTAGCGCGACGGCTGCTGATGCAAGGAGTTCCCATACCAGTAGCAATTGGCTTTTTGCTAGCAGCACCGACAGTTAACCCCATCGTCATTTGGGCAACTTGGACAGCATTTCGTGAGCAGCCAGAAATCGTGGTCTTACGAGTCGTATTTTCTCTATCGATCGCAGTTACTGTCGGCTTTATCTTCAGTTTTCAAAAAGATTTAGCTCCAATAGTACAACCAGCGATCGCTCGTTATCTGAAATATAACCCACCTGCAAAGCCAGAACCCAAACGCCGCAAAATTCATCAATTCGTCCAACAGCAGAAGACAACGGTACCGACTTTGTTACAGTCTGGAACTTATTTGCTAGGAGGACAAGCAGGACAAACGATGCGGATGGATGCTGTAGATGCTAGTGGTCTGCAAGCAAATATAGCAGCCTCTGGACCTAGTAAATCTTTATCAGATAAACTGCAGTTATTAGTCGATAATTGTGTGCAAGAATTGCGTGAATTAGGGGCGGTGTTAGTTCTAGGAAGCGCAATTGCTGCTGCTATTCAAGTACTGGCTCCCCGTGAATTTATCGTGAGTTTAGGGGCTGGTCCAATTAGCTCTATCACTGCCATGATGATATTAGCTGTAGTCGTGTCAATTTGTTCTACAGTTGATTCATTTTTTGCTCTGTCTTTTGCCTCAACCTTTACAAGTGGTTCCTTATTAGCTTTTCTGGTATTTGGACCAATGATTGATATCAAAGGAATTGGTTTATTGTTATCAATTTTTAAACCAAGGACAGTTATCTACTTGTTTGTTTTAGCAGGACAGTTAACATTTTTATTCACCCTTATCATCAACTTGCACGTCATTTAAAAAATGCGTTCTTTGTCCTTAGTTTTTTATTTTTTGTTAATGACCAATAACTCATGACTAATGACTAAATACCAATGACTTCAATCCCAAAAACCAAATCTAAAAACCGCCAAAATCAATTACTACCTTGGCTGGATGTTTTAGCAATCACAGCCTGGGGAATTTTAATCCTGAAATACTGGCTAACTAACAAGTTAAACTTGTTAATTCACCCGGACTACTTTTGGTTAGCAATTGTAGGTGCCATTGGTTTAATAACTATTAGTTTCTTCAAAACACGACAGCTTTTGCAGCGGCGTCGTGAGGTGACCCCAAATATACAGCACCTGAGTTTATTTCCTCCTGGTTGGGGCAGTACTTTACTGTTAACAACAGCAATTTTAGGATTAATCATCACACCTCGTGTTTTTGCCAGTCAAACAGCACTTCAGCGAGGTGTGACAGATTTAGTAGGAGCAACACGCGCCCAACCCCAAGCATTTCGCGCTTCTGTTCGCCCAGAAGAGCGAACACTCGTAGATTGGGTACGTACGCTCAATGTCTACCCAGAGCCAGACTCATATACAGGACAAAAAGTCAAGGTTCAAGGATTTGTCATCCATCCCCCGGATTTAGGAAAAGAACATTTCTTCCTAGCACGATTTGTCATTACTTGTTGTGCTGCGGATGCCTATCCTGTAGGATTACCCGTAAAACTGAAAGAGTCTCGTGAGCAATTCCCACCCGATACCTGGTTGGAAGTCGAAGGACAAATGGTGACAGAAAATTTAGCAAATAAACGTCAACTCACCATTGATGCAACTTCCTTGAAGAAAATTCCTCAACCCAAAAATCCATATACTTACTAGTCAAGAGTTAGTAGTCCAAAATCAAAAGTTATCAAAACCGACTCTTGACTAATAACTAATAACTTAATGACTAATGACTAATGACCACTAGTAAAACTTTTTTCCAACCACTAGATCGCATTGCAATAGGATTGATGCTCATCTTCAGTCTGCTCATTGGGCTATTGATGTTACAGGGTGATGCAGTTAAGCCGAGTGTGCGTCATTTTAGCTGGCAAAATCAACAAATTGGAGCAGATCAGACCTCCTTCACCCTCACCTTCAGTCGTCCAATGGACTCAAAAAGCGTAGAAGATAACATCAAAATTGATCCGCCCTTAGCAGGTAAAGTGAGTTGGGCAGGACGGCGGATGGCTTACACACTTATGAGTCCAGCCGCCTATGGAACAACGTACAAAGTGCAGTTAGAGGGAGCAAGGGATAAATTTTCAGAAAAAGAAGGAAAAAATAGACAGATACAACCCTTTACAGGAAGTTTCCGCACACGCGATCGCATTATTCTTTACATTGGAGCAGATCAACAAGACAAGGGGCGATTAGTTCTTTACAACTTAACCCAAGAACGAAAAATGGTACTCACCCCCAAAGACTTAGTTGTCATGGATTTTAAGCCCTTTCCAAATGGAGGTAAAATTCTATTTTCTGCTCGCAAAGTAGGAAACCAAGACTTACTGTCAACTCAGCTTTACACTGTCACAACAGGTCTTTCTACAGAATCTGAAAAACAAGCAGAAGCACTCGGTAAAGTTGATTTGCTTCTGGATAACAAAGAATATCAAAATCTGAAATTTGACTTATCGCCAGATGGACAAACTCTTGTTATCCAACGAGGAAAAAAAGATGATCCGGGAGACTTTGGGCTATGGTTTATGTCTGTAAACAACGAAAATTCTCAGGAAAAACCAACTCCTAAACGTCTCAAAAGTCAACCAGGAGGAGACTTTATTATTACGCCGGATAGTAAAGCTGTAGCAGTCGCCCAAGGTCAGGGAGCAGCGATATTATCTCTTCAACCAGACGCCAGCAAACCTTTAGATTTTCTGCCGCAGTTTGGCTTAGTGCAAGCTTTTTCTAAGGATGGGTCGCAAGCGGCGATGGTGAAGTTTAATACAGATTTTACGCGAGAACTCTTTTTAGTAACGAACCAAGGCGTCCAAAGACAACTGTTACGTACCAAAGGGTCAATTCTGGGCTGCCAGTTTGATACAGCCTCACCTACCCTTTACTGTTTGCTAACACAACTTTTACCAGGAGAACTTTATCAGGAACAGCCATATTTAGTGGCAATTGACCTCAAAAGCATGCAACAGAAACCACTGCTAGCACTACCTCCCGACCAACGGAATGTAGAGATGAGTTTAGCACCTGATGGTTTAGGGTTGTTATTTGATCAAGTTGTATCGCAGACAATCGTCACTGATTCATCACAAGCAAATATGTTGACAACTGATGACGGACAGCCAATTGCGACCAGTAGCCTGTGGTTTATGCCTCTGCTGCCCATCTCAGATCCTGCTGCAGTAGATGAGATCAAGCCACAACAGCTTCCAATAGTAGGATTTCATCCCCGTTGGTTGCCGTAAAGAGGGAAGCGACAGTTTATACTATTGAGGTTTTGCGTTGGGCTTAATCATGTTCTCAATCCTTGAGTTGTTTGAGCTAAATGCTTTGTTTTGTGAATCGAGTCCCGAACCCTATATTGTTAGCCAGTCAAAATGAAGAAATATAGGCTCCTCTAGAACAAAAGTTACTGTCTTATGCTAGAGTCACTACTTAGTGAATAAATTACAACGGCTTGAATCCGAGGTGTTTTATAGGGGTTCGGGCTGTTTTTTTCATGGAAGCTGCTGCAACAATTAACTACTTTGTCTTTATCGCCTCAATCTCCGCTGCGGAAGTCCCACTGACAATTGTTCTGTTGAGCATCGGGTGATTATCATCCTGTGGACCAAAATCGCTGTCTGGATGATAAGCAACTACGACCATTTCAGAATCATCAAAGGTACGAAATGCATGTAGTTGTTCTTCCCGAACGACAAAAATAGTCCCAGGTACTAATGGAATATATTCTTTTTCAGAAGGAATATCTGCGTTTCTGGTAATGCATTCTCCCCTGCCTTTAGCCACCATGACAATACGTACCGAAGAGTGAGTATGCTCTGTTTGATTGATGTGCGGAGGGAAGTACAAAACATTTAAGCAAGGGTCACCAAGCTTGACGGGTGGAACCAATATTGAATCGGTGCAACCGTCAATATATTTCAGGCGACCTTTTTCTTCAATGGGACCCCCAAGGGTAAAGAAACCTTTAAACTCTTCTCTTTCAATGACGATTCCTTTGCCACCAGAAATCACTCCACATCCTGGTAAACTAAAATACATTCCCTTATTCAAAGGGAAATCTCCAACAGAAGTAGATAGAATTGTCTTATCGTCTTCATAAACATATCCATAGTACGTACTACTTGGATTTTTCATGACTAAACCCTCACCTTGCTCCAGACTATTCCAAGCATGGAGGTTAGAAGGAAATTCACTGTTAGAATAGTCAAAAATTTTACCAGTAGTACATTCAAATTGAGTAAAAGTTCTATTATTGATTTTCGTAATCATATCGAGTCCGTCTAATATTCCATATAAAAAATACTCTGCATTTTTATCTCTTCAACTTCCTATTGCGGGAACTTGGATTAGCCGTGTTTTCCCGTCAGTTATCACAGGAGAGGGTATTCAACCAGACATCATACCATCACTTCTTTCACAATTAGATAGATGAAATAGATAGATAAAAATCTTGTCAATTATCACTATTACTTTTAGCACCTAAAGCAATTAGTGTAGCTCTTTCTGTATCAGTTAACCCAGTAACACCTGTAATGTCCATGCCCTCGTAAGGTCTTTTAGCTAACAGTTTCTTAGGCGGTTCACTACTATCGAGTTGCCAAAGACGAATTGTCTCATCCTCGCTACCACTAGCTAAAGTTTTGCCATCTGGACTAAAGGCAACAGACCTTACTCTATCAGTATGTCGTTTAAGTATTTTTACACATTCTCCAGTTTCCACATCCCATAACCTGACAGTGTGGTCTTCACTACCACTAGCAATGGTCTGACCATCTGGACTAAAAGCAACTGACCAGACACGTTCGGTGTGACCGTAAAAGATTTTCAGGCATTTCTTCGTTTCAACATCCCATAGTCTCAACGTTTTGTCTTCACAGCCACTCACTACAGTTTTACCGTCAGGACTAAAAGCAACAGACCGAACTCGGTTGGTATGACCCTGTAAGGGGATAGCGATGCATCGACCTTTTTTCGCATCCCAAAGTCTGACAGTAAAGTCTTCGCTACCACTAGCAATGGTCAGACCATCCGGACTAAAAGCTATTGACCAGACACGTTCGATATGACCATACAGGCTTTGCTTGCGTTCACCGCTTTCGACATTCCAAATGATGACCGTTTTGTCTTCGCTACCACTAGCTAAAGTTTTACCATCACGACTAAAAGCAACAGATCTCACGCGGTTAGTATGACCCCGTAAGACATTTATGCATTGACCAGTTTCTGCATTCCATAACCTGACGGTAAAGTCTTCACCGCCACTGGCTAAAGTGTAACCATCAGGACTGAAAGCAACAGAACGTACTCTATCAGTATGTCCAAACAAACAACACTCACAATTTCCGCTTTCTATATCCCAAACTCTTACAGTTTTGTCATCACTGCTGCTAACTAACTTCTTACCATTTGGGCTGAAAGCAACTGCCCAAATCCAATTTGTATAACCTTGAAAAGTATTGACACATTTGTTGTTCTTTCTCGCATTGCTGGTGTCCCATATCTTAACGGTTTGGTCATCACTACCACTAGCTAACTTCTTACCGTCTGGGCTAAAAGCAACTGACCTGACTCGATTGATATGCCCTTCTAATTTGCTGAGAAGTTCCCCAGTTTCCACATCCCATACGATAATGCTCGTATCATCGCTGCTACTTGCCAGAGTTTTGCGGTCTGAACTGAAACTAACAGACCTGACACGATTATCATGTCCTTCTAACGTTCTTAAACATTTACCAGTTTCGACATTCCATATCTTCACAGTTTTGTCGTCACTACTACTTGCGAGTAACACTGGCTGTTCATTAACACTGCTGGCTGATGAGATGCGGTTATCATGGTGTGTGGAAGGAAATGCAACTGACCTGACTCTTTGAGTATGTGCCTCCTCAATGGTTTTGATGCATGTTCCAGCGTCAACATCCCAGATTCTGATAGTCTTATCTTCACTACCACTGGCAAGAATTTTGCTATTGCAACTGAAACAAACAGACCAAACCCATCCAGTATGTCCTATGAGAGTTTTTAAGCATTCACCAGTACGGACTGACCAAATTTTCACACTCATGTCATCACTACCACTGGCTAGCTTTTGACCATCTGGACTGAAAGCAACTGACCTAATACGATTCGTATGTCCTTGAAAAGTTAAAATTTCTTGACCATCTGCAACTCGCCAAAGACGAATCTCTCCTTTGGCATCACCCGCAGCTATTTTCCCATCAGGACCGATAGCAACTGAGCCAATCGTACCAAAGGTTTGGGTAAATGCTGATTTGGCAATATCAGAGTAAGATAAATTGACATCATGCAAGATGATATTTTGGAGGTCAGCTTGCCAAATTGTCAGACCAGAAAAGTTATAGCCGTTTAAATCTTCATGAAAAGCACGAAGCAAATTCAGAATATTTCCAGCTGTATATCCTGGTAATTTGAGTTGACGGAGTTTTGAGAGAACCTGAGTTGCCCAATCTCTAATACTGTTAACGTTGCTGTTATCAACTAAGCCTCTGAGACAATCTGCTACAGGTTCTAAAATCAAGCGATGTTGTGTTGCTTGTATATGATCTTGTGCGGTTGTTCTATAGTCTTGTACAGTAGCTTTGATGAGAGCATAACTATTAAATAAATGAAAAGATTGTGTTCTAATTTCTTCACAAACCGCTTTGACTAATTTGTCTATCATGTACTCCATAACAACAGCGGGTTGAGTGAATCCAACTTCTGCAGAATTTAGCAAGGCTTTGGCAGAAGCGATTAAAAATCGTCTTCGTAAATACTCTAAAGCTTCTAGTAGTCTTGGCTGAGATTCTCTCGGTATAATATCTTCCCTAAGTTCTGCTAGCGTTACTGTACGGTTGATGGCAACCCAGTACATAATCTTTTTTTCTAAATCAGATAAGCGATTAAACTGTTGATCTAGTAGGTCGCGAATATCAACAAATACTGCAGGACCTTCCTCTAAAGACTTCAAAAACTCAGAAATATTACCACTAAAAAGATCTGCAATTCCTGCTGCTGCAATTTTCAATGCTAAAGGATTTCCTGCATAATGTTTACACAGTTTCTCCCACTCGTCTTCTGTTGCCCATTCATTTTCTGTGCCAGCAAAATTCTTTTCCTGAAAAATTGATTCAAAGAGTATCTTGCATTCGTTTTTCTCTAGTCCTTCTAACGTTCGAGAGTACACAAGATTGCTGCTTAATTCCAAAGAAGCAATTTCTTTCGGCTTTTCACGACTGGTTAACACTAAACAACTTTGATGAGATATTTCACCTACTCTTTTGAGTAACTCACCGTACCCTTGATAGCCTCGGAGATATTGCTCTGGAATCGTACCACTCTGGAGTACTGACTCAAAGTTATCTAAAATGACTAAAGAGCGAGAGTTTTGCAGACACTGTATAAAACGCTCTATCCTCTCATCTACATTGTCTGGCAATTCTTCCGTCTGTTGGTTAGAAACAGACTTAATTAAGTCTGCCAATATATCTGTGAGTGGTGGACAATTGCAAAGGCTGCGCCAGACAATATACTGAAATTGCTCTTGAAGTTGTTGTACGAGTTTGCACGCTAAGGTTGTTTTACCTATACCTCCTAAACCCAGGATTGCTACCAATCGGTAGCGCTTATCCTGAATATAGTTTTTAGGATATCCATATCATTCTGGCGTCCGCAGAAGCAAAGTAAATCATCAACTCCTGCTTGTTCACCTAATTGACTCCAATCTCGTTGAGGTTGGACGTCAGAAGTTTTGGCTAGGCTATATTCTTTGCTCAGAATATTTCTTAATATCTCTAACTTGCCATGAGTATGACCGGGGATATCAAATTTTTGATAAATTGAGCCAAGTCGCTTACGGACTGCTGGTGGGCTAATACCTAAAGTTTCAGCGATCGCCTCAGCAGTGTGACCATCTAAAGCTAAACGTAATGCATCTAGCTCACTTTGGGAAACACGATGTTTAGCCGTCACTACACTCAAAAACTCTTCAGGAATCCCTGACATATTCAGTCACCATCCCTAAACCCTTTTCAAATATACTCGATATTAGCAATCATATATTTTATGTGAGGTCACTTGATTGCATTTGTTACTACATCTGATTAGAGAAGTTATCCAGAAATATTAATTCATTAACAAAAATATTCATCTGTTAATCACAAACACTGATTGATTCAATAGTTGCTAGATCATCAGCACAGAATTTAGGCACTCTTTAAATATCATGCTGTTAGCGTGTCTCCTGTAGAGAAGCGACGAATTACGTGTAGTGTATTTGTCAGGACGTCAGTCTTAAAGTAGTTATAACCAGTGGTTCACAATCACGAACTTTGACAGGCAGCTTGCAGAAAAAAATCTTATTCGGCTTTAGCCTGAGAGCTTATCCGAACCGTATTGACTCATCTGTGGTCATGACTCTCATAAATTTTAATTCCACGGATATCACCCATAAATATTGTATTTTATATCACTTTTATATAAAAATTATAGCCTAATTTACCAACTTGGTAACTCGTTTGATAATTCAGTGTTGACAAATTTGATAAAAAGAAATATAAAATATTTTATGAAGATTAGTGTAAATCGTGAGAAGTTCTGAAGTCATTAGCGTGAGGTACGCACTATTATGCTGCCACCAGATTCTCTGAATTCTCCTGGAGCATTTTTTGCTTGTATAGAGGAAGATATTTCCATCTGTCATGGTTTTAGAGATGGAATCATTGAGGTAACCATCCGAAAGGTAGGCGCTGAAGAGTTGGAACTGCGTGTATCTTCCTTCAGAGGTTGCTTCCGCTGCCCTTATGGAGAGCTAAAAAGCTATCTAGAGCAGTTTCCACAGGATACACAGAACCAAGTGTCTATCTATCGCGACTGTTTCCGAGTTGGGTTAAGAAATGTTTTGTCAAAGGGGTTTGGCTTACTCCAGTTGGATTTCTCAAAATCTAAGAAGGGAAGAACAGCACCGGTGTTTGGTGTGATGGTGACTGAGTTGTTGGATGTTGATTGTTGATTGATTTTGCCAGCTTCTTAAGGAGGCTTCATCAGAGGCAAACCATATCTCAGGGAATGAACAAGCGGTGGAAAAAACTGTTTTCATCCTGAGTTAGCAATTTAGAGATCTTAATATTTTCTAACCCATGAGAGTCTGGAAATAGACTACGACAGGGTTGAGCAGTGGATTATACTGCATCAGCCCTGTTTTTTTATAAATTTTCGCTCAAATTTTCGCTCAAATTATGGAATTGCAAGGAATGACTTTATGATCACAAAACAGGATAGTCGTTTAATGAGACTGGTGTCTCGGTTCCTCAAATATTTTTTGCTGATGCTGTTTGGTTTTGCACTCGTCTACGTGATGTCAGTCGTTTTCGGTGCATTATCTATTGCGACACCCTTGCTACTTATAGTAGGAGATTGGTTGTGTCGGTTGGGAATTCTTCTGTTGTGTTTAATGGCGATCGCAATTATTTTTGAGTCTGTACGCTAAAGATAGGCTGCAGGTGCTATTGAGTTGCACGACTCAGTAGTACCTGGTGCTGCAACTTCGGCTTTATTTTGCAATCAGCAGTTTGGAAAAGCTATAACTAAATTCATGTTTATTAATCTAACTTGGAAGGTGCAAAACTTGCCTTCTATAGTAAATTTTGATAAGACAGCATTTATATGTAATGTTGCCGCAGTCTGTGCTTCTTTATTTTAAATTTGGTGGGTGAAGAGAGAGTGATGAATGAAGCCGACACCCCAAACAATGGGGATTTTGTTGAACCCCTAGATAGCAATTCACTGCAAAGCGAGCAGGTGAGTTGTCCATTTTACTCAGTAAGCAAAAGTGAAAACGCTGCAATTGCAAAATTGCCACTACTGGTACCAGCAGAAAACCAGCAGTGCAAAAGCGAAATTCTATCAGAAGAAAATGCACCCCAGCGAGACTGGGTTGCAGAGCCTGAAAGTGAAAAACAAGAACTCGTAGACGCTGAGTTCAAGAAATTGCTGGAGTTGAATGAAGAATTACGTTCTGTCAACAATGATTTGTATGACAAAGTAGAGGAGCTAAAAGCTGCCTTAACAGAGTCAGAAAAGACTTTGCAGTGGCAGAAAAAACGCTCAAGTGTCACAGAGTCAATGCTTAGCCAACAAGCTCAGGAACTGACTGCGGCTCAAGAGCAAGTCAATTCCTTATTTCAACAATTGGAAACTGCTGTACAAACGGTTCAGCGCCAAGAAAGTTTGATTGAAAACTATAAAGCGCAGCAAGAAATCAGTCAACAACGCCTTGCCCAGCTAGAGCGGGAATGTGTACTGATGAAATCTAACTATAATGACCAGTCTGATCAACTCATACAATCAGAAAATGCTTGTCGGGAGCTACGAACAAGGCTCATGCGACAACAACGGCAGACTTTGCAGTTCAAAGCTGCTCTAGAAAAGTGTCTAGAGGCGCCTGTTCCCAGCTATGACTTCCTTGAGAATAACGATATAAACAGCAGTCAGACAAGACCTTCTAGAAACTCTAGCTTTTTGTTTAACCAAGCACAACCGATTCGACCTTGGTCAGTGGAATCAGAATCATTGACGGATGGCGTAGATAATACTTTGAGGGAAACTCCAGCATCACCCATACATCAATGGGATAATTCCACACCAAATCCATTGTCTACTTGGAATTTAGATACAGAAGAAACACCTCAAACACAACCAGTTGACACATCAGAACCAGAAATTCAAACATTTTCATCTTTGGGTTCAACAAGCTTAGAAGAGCAATTGGATGGTGTCATCCAAATGTTTTTCGTAGCCAATCCTCCTGTATCGAGATCTCCACAGCCTCCTGCTGAAAAAGATGCAGATAGCACCCAGGCGGCTGAAGCTATTTGGGAAACTTCTGCAATCCCCCTTGCAGATGAACCAGAAACTGCTGAAACATTGGTGAGTCATGATTCTCCAGAGGAAACTGAGGATTATTGGGTAAAGGTAGCACAATCATCATCGCTCGAATTGCAAGAAACTGCTGATTCTCTAGAACCCTTAACCAACTGTGCTACCAACTCCCCCTCCCCACTGATCTATCCGCAGCGTCCACCTAAAGGGCGAAAATCCCTATCATCTGTTGAGCTACCAAATTTTCAACAAAAGAGTCATTAGTTATTAGTCATTAGTCATTAGTCATTAAGTTAAGAATTTTTGACAAATGACTAATGACAAATGGCTAACAGGACTTACGCAAAATCATGAAAAAATGAACCGCATAGACAAGGGAGCGGCTTCCCACAGTCTTTGGACGCAAAAAGGAGGACACCTCTGTGCGGGGGTTTCAAATGTTTTTTGCATAAGTCCTAGCTAAATAATTTCTGGTTTCTGAAGTCTCGCTTTTGATGTAACCTGAGCGACTAGATTTTGGGGACGCGCAATGCCAGTTGTCAGAGCATAGTTAATTGCCAATAGCCGCAACCATAATACTGGATATCGTGGTTCCAACCAAGGACCAATTCGACGAAGGAAGCGTGGGAACCATCCATTGAGCAAAGCGCTAACAAGAGCATGGCGACCAAAATCAACATAATTTCCCGTCCATCTCAGTAAATCCTTGGCACCGGCAAGTTCCCAAATCCACCAAAGTAATACAGGGTTTTTGCGAGCTGCTTTCAGTGCTAACCGATTAAAGGTCATCCAATTAAACCTATCTTTGATGAAATTATCTGTTACTTCTGGGGATTCATCTACCAACAGCCCAAAAAAGTTGTTGAGCATAGAGTTGATTCTTTGGGGTGGTATAAATTTTCCAGTGGGAACCATCATCCCTTTGGAAAACATCCAAGTGACGGCAATATTATTTTGAAAGGCGCGAATTTGGTTCAAATGCCGGAAACTCAGCAAGTCATTTTTGAGAGCAGTATCCAAAAGAGTTGTCAGGCGTTCTAAGTTACGCACCAGAGAACCAAAGCCAGTAAAAACTAGGGGAGACTGGAGTGATGCTGCATCACCCATAGCAATTAAGCGGTCAAAGGCAACTGTGCGATCGCCACTTCCTACACTAAAATGCCCAGGTATGTAGCCAAAAGTCGGCTTTTTCCACACCAACTTATCCATCTCGCAGCGGCGATACTCTGGCAAAATCGTGAAAAAGTCCTCGTACATCTCCAGTAAAGAACCTGGGTTTTTAGGATGAACTTGGTGATAATGAAATAAATAAATCGTCAATTCTTCATCTGCTCCAGGAAACAACTCCCAAATCAGCTGTCGTCCTCGCGAGATATCCCCATGACTGTAGAGAACATCCCCATACTGAGAATCCCATACCCCAGGCTCAAATCCACGCTCAATCACCGCTCCTACAGTCGGGCAAACACTGTCGAAGGCACGACCACCATTCAATTGCCATGCAATTGGTGAAGCGGTTCCCATTGCATCCACCAACAATCGCCCGCTTACTTGTTTCTGTGTTTGACTGATTAAATCCTTGACAGTGACAACAACTTGTGTATTATGCACATCTGCCTGGATGAACTCTGTTTCATCCCAGATTTCACCGCCTGCAGCTCGTAGCTTTTGCCCACACATTTGCAACCATTTCTCGGAATCTAAAGCTACGTTTAGCACTGTGGGCGTATGCAAAACAGGTGCTTTTAGATTGCTGGGATTATTAGCATCAAAGAATTTATTAAATCCATCTTTATACTCCCGCGCAATAATTGATTCCACTTCTGCTGTCGTCAGCAAACCTAAGTTAATCAAATTTTGAATCTCATCGCGAGAAATATTCCATTCCCGGTTCATGCGTCCAAAAGGCATCCGTTCCACCAGCAGCACTCGATAACCCAGTCTTGCCATAACTGCTGCATGAATAACGCCAAGTGCCCCGCCGATGTAGATGAGGTCGTAGGAAGAGGAGGGGGGGAGGGGGGAATAGGGGAGGGGGGGATAGTTTCCCCTTGTCCCCCACTCCCCTTGTCTTCTTGTCTCCTTGTCTCTCCTACATGGGAGAACACTACCTGACGCGGCTCTTGAGGATTCCGCACACCTTCGCGCCATCGTTGCTCCCACCAATAAACTCGCTTTAGGTCATACTCACCATTGGGCATTTTTTGAAAATATTTGACTGTCAGGGGGTAGTAAGGAGCAAGCGCCTCAAAAATCGATTGCTCAGACAAATTAATCGTGGGGGGTTCAAGATATTCATGGGGAAAGCGACTTCTAATACCAGTGGTGAGCCTTTTAAGAATTTGTTGCTCTTGAGGGAAGGATCTTTGTGCCCAACGGAATGCTTTCAAATACGTTGTTCGCTGCACTGACCAGACGAAAACAGAAAGTTCACTGGGTAACTTTTCCGGAATAGTTTCCGTGTTGGTTGTAGTATCAAAAACTCTCAAGCGAAAGCCTTGCGAAGTCAGTACTTTTTCACAAGTTCCCGGTTCAAAATCATTATGCAACCAGTGACACACAGCGGTTGTATCGGGAGTGGGAATTTCCAAGTAAAGAATCTCTTGCATTTTTTTTGAATCTCCGATAAATCTATGTATTGAGACAGATTTTAAAAAGGAATAAAGTGCGCTATATTCCGCCCTATGCTGTTGAATGAATGTTTAATAAAGAAATGTTAAGAGTTTTTCAGATTTATTGTTCATTCTTTGTTTTGTGTAAACACACGCCATGAATTATCCCATCCCACACAGTTCACAAGAAATCGTTGCCTTGAGACAAAAACCAATTGATGAAGAACTGGTTGCTGCTGCGATCGCTGGTGTCATTAAAATTGTTCGTGCTCAGGGTCAATCCTTAGAAGAGTTAACCGCCCAAGTGCTAGCTGACGACAGCCTACTAGACATACAACAGAGACGCTGGCTCAGCCAAGTCGTTGCTCAAGCTTGGGAAAATTTATCTTAGAGGAGTTTAGTGGTTAGGTCGTGAGTTGTTATTAACTCTTGAGCCAAATTGCCAATCACCTTCTTTGGTGTGGGAGTTTCAATAAATTGTCTGGGATTGGCAATTAGACTATCGAAAGAACAAGAGAACAAGAGAACTCAGCATGAATGTGAGGAGCTTTGGGAAGTCCTCTTAATCCCTTTATCCTCATTTACGGTTTAGTTTCAACTCGACGAAGTACTCAAAGCTGCTTGCGCTTGAGAGTGCAACAGAAGACCATATTCCAAACCTTCTACCACAGCTTGATAAGAAGCCTCCAGAATATTTGTGGAAACGCCTACTGTTGTCCAGCGTTGATGACTGTTACGCGACTCTACCAAAACGCGAGTTTTCGCTGCAGTTCCTGTATGTCCGTTGATAATCCGTACTTTATAATCTGTCAACTCAAACTCGGCAATGTGGGGATAGAAATTCATCAAAGCCTTGCGTAAAGCTGCATCCAAAGCTGCAACAGGTCCATTTCCGTCTGCAGCTTCTAGAATATCCTTATTCTTGACAGCGACTTTTATAGTGGCAAGAGCGTTAGTCGTTTCTTTCCCCTCAACCAAATCACAATGGACTTGGAAACCTTTGATTTCAAAGAAAGACTGACGACTATTTAAAGCTTCGCGCATCAACAACTCAAAACTCGCCTCCGCCGCCTCAAATTGATACCCTTCACTCTCTAAAACTTTGAGACGTTGCAGAATTTTCCCTGTTGTTGGGTTGTTCTTATCCAGTTCAATACCAAAAGTGCGGGCTTTGGCTAAAACGTTACTGACTCCAGACTGTTCAGAAATGACGATGCGGCGACGGTTCCCGACTTGTTCCGGTTGGATGTGTTCGTAAGTTAGAGGATTGCGTTCCACAGCCGAGACATGAAGACCACCTTTATGAGCAAAAGCCGAACGTCCCACAAAAGCAGCATGTTCGTCAGGAGCAAGATTGACAACTTCACTCACAAAGCGACTCGTTTGTGCCAGTTGAGACAACTGATTATTTTCAATACACGTGTAACCCAGCTTCAATTGTAAATTGGGAATTAACGAACAGAGATTGGCATTACCGCAGCGTTCACCATACCCGTTGATCGTACCTTGTACCATCTTCACCCCTGCCATAACAGCAGCCAAGGCGTTGGCAACTGCTGTATCTGAATCATTGTGAGTGTGAATTCCTAAATGAGTATCACCAGCAGTGGAGTTAACCACATCTGTGACAATTTGGGTAATTTCATGGGGCAAAGTGCCGCCATTAGTATCGCAAAGAGTCATCCATTCAGCACCAGCAGAGATTGCAGTCTGTAAGGTCTGTAAAGCATAATCTGGATTTTGCTTGTAGCCATCAAACCAGTGTTCCGCATCATATACGATGCGACGTCCTTGAGAGCGAAGATACTCAATCGTATCCTGTATCATCGCCAAATTTTCTCTTAGGCTTGTTTTGAGTCCTTCTGTGACGTGTAAATCCCAAGACTTGCCAACAATCGTCACCCACCGAGTACCAGCAGCAAGAATGGCTTGCAACATTGGATCATCTACTGCTGCTTTTTGAGGGCGTCGAGTATAGCAAAAGGCGACAATCTCTGCTTGCTGAAGCGGTTCTTCTTGGAGATGCCAGAAAAATTGTACATCCTTAGGATTTGCCCCAGGCCAACCTCCTTCTATGAAAGGAATTCCCAGTTGATCCAGCCTCCGGGCAATGCGTAACTTATCTTCTATGGACACCGACAACCCTTCACGTTGAGTGCCATCTCGTAGCGTTGTGTCATAGATCCAAAGTTTGGGTGAGGAATTTGCGATCATAAGATGCGGACTCTTGGAGACAACTTTCAAGGTAATGTGTAATTTTCGTTAAAGATCAAACGTAAAAGTAACGTGGAATACTTCTTCATTGAGGAGAACTCATAACATACAGTTCAGACTGTCCTCATGAAATCATTCAGAAAATTTAACAAGAGTACAAAAACTCTTCTGGATTCCTATTTGAGGAGTTCTGAATTTTTTCTGCTCATGACAAGATTTTACCGTTCCTTAGGCTCAATAAGAGTTATGAGTCACGAAAACCGAGTGCTAAGTTGAGTCAAGGAAATGAAAACAAGACCACTCGGGACTCATTGCTCGCAACTCAGAACTGCTCAGTAAACCACCGTTTCTTTCAGATCCAGGCAGGATTTCCCATAATTGTTTGGGAATAGGGTACTGAGTGTAGCGCCCCTGCTCCCTAAGCGAATTCTATCAAAACCAGAGGTTTAAACAATTGTAGAACCCTCACCAAAGTGTTTAACGAACTCTTTAGGCTAATTGTCAAAGTGCCAATTTTATAGATATGAACAAGTTGCTTGAGTTTTTTGGGATCTTAGGTTATCGATTATGTATTGTTGCTGTGTTTTTCTATATCGAAATGAATTGTTACAATACAACAAAAAGCTAACTTAGTCATCACAAATGCCCAAGGCACAAGCTCAAAGTGAGACAATTGAGTACATTGGTAAGGTAAACCCAATTGCCTTACTTGCCTTTGTAAGATCTGGGGAAAGGTTTGCTTCAAAAACGCCTTGGCATTATAAGGGCGAACGCGGAGCCAATCTGCGGCAAATATTGCTGCAAAATGGTGTTGACCTCTACAATAACGGTGCTAAGGTAGTGGACTGTCGGAGAATTGATAGCTGCGCTCCTTATGCAGTTCTTGTAGAAGGCGAAGTGTCAATAGCCAAATCGGCGCAAAAAGCGCGGCAGTCAGTACCTCCCTATTCTTCAGCAAGCAAGGATGCGTTTCGCCTATCAAACCAAGGTATTGGGCAATGTGAAACTTAAATTTAATCAATTTTGGGGACCAGGTTCTCAAACACTTTGGACATCAAAAGCTTAAGACGGAGAAATTAACGATATGGGTAGATGGACACCACTGATTCTTATGGCTGGAGGCTTAGCAATTTTGCTTGGGACATTGCTAGGTATTGGTTTTCCAATGGGTGGACAAAATAGCGCACAAGCACCTGCACCTACATCTACACAGAGGGGCAAAGAATCAAAAGTCCTCCCAGCTAATATTAATGTTAATAGCACTGCTGCTGGTAATGCTCCCACGAACGAGGGGAGAAATAACATTGCTCAGACAAATCAGAACAGCGAATCTAATAATGAGCAGAGCCAAGATGATACAGGCGGTACTACCAACAACCAACCAACAGACAATCAACCATCAGGTGATGATCAATCACCATCAGACACAAATCAAAGTAACGAACCAATTCGAGCCTTATGGTAGTACGTCATTAGTTACAAGTTACAAGTTATGAGTTAAAAGTTATAAGTTATGAGTTACAAGTTATGAGTTACGAGTTATTAGTCCAAAGTCCGTAGTTCAAAGTCCTAGTTTTTATGACAAATGACTATTGATGAATGACTATTGACTCTTGACTAATAGCTAATAACTAATGACGAATGACGAATGACTAGTGACGTTTTAATTATTGGTGGCGGCGTCATCAGTATGGCGATCGCCATTGAATTAAAGTTACGCGGTGCCAAAGTGACAGTGGTCAGCCGTGATATTTGTGCTGCTGCTACTCATGCTGCTGCTGGGATGTTAGCACCTGGTGCCGAAAGAATCCCAGACGAGGCAATGCAAGAGTTATGCACACGTTCTCTGTATTTATACTCAGACTGGACGCGCAAGCTCGAAGAGTTTACTAGTATCAATACTGGTTACTGGTCTTGCGGTATTCTGGCTCCAGTCTTATGGAAAGATAAGGGAGATACAGCAAATAAAGCAGATGAGGGAGCTGTATCCTCCTCACCCTTACCTGCCTACTGGCTAGAAAAAGAAGCCATTCATCAATATCAGCCAGGATTGGGAGAAGAAGTTGTTGGAGGTTGGTGGTACCCTGAAGACGCACAAGTAGATAATAGGGCATTAGCACAAGTGTTGTTGGCAACTGCTAAGTCCCTTGGCGTTGATCTCAAAAAAGATATTACAGTTGAAGGAATTCAGCAGCAGCAACGACAAGTTATTGGCGTCCAAACAAGCGCTGGAATCCTTCATGCAAAACATTATGTTTTGGCTGCAGGTGCTTGGTCAAACGCATTGTTTCCTTTCCCTGTGCGTCCTGTCAAAGGTCAAATGCTGAGTGTAAGAGTACCAGAATTTGTGCCGGATTTACCCTTGACACGGGTTTTGTTTGGGGAGGAAATTTACATCGTACCGAGGCATGACGGACGAATTATTATTGGTGCCACAATTGAGGATGTTGGTTTCACTCCCCACAACACGCCAGCAGGAATTCAAACCTTACTACAAAAAGCTATCCGTCTATTTCCCAAAATACAGAATTATCCCATTCAGGAATTATGGTGGGGATTTCGTCCTGCTACTCCAGATGAATTACCTATTCTTGGCACGAGTCCCTGTGAAAACTTAACCTTTGCGACAGGTCATTACCGCAATGGTATTCTTCTTGCGCCGATAACAGCAACATTGCTTGCCGATTTGATTCTCGAACAAAAAACAGACCCTTTACTCTCTCATTTCAACTACTCGCGCTTCCACACCAAGTCATCTACTACCCCAATGCTTACTTACCCCACACTTAGAACTCAGAATATGTCCTGCGGACAGGCTACGCGAACACAATTCAGCACTTTAGAAGATTCACCACTCCAAATTGCAGGAAAAACTTTCCAATCTCGTTTGATGACGGGAACGGGCAAGTATCGCAGCATTGAGGAAATGCAGCAAAGTGTTTCTGCCAGTAGTTGTCAAATTGTCACTGTTGCGGTAAGGCGAGTACAAACCAACGCACCTGGACATGAAGGTTTAGCTGAAGCATTAGATTGGACAAAAATCTGGATGTTGCCTAATACCGCTGGTTGCAAAAGTGCAGAAGAAGCAATTCGTGTCGCACGTTTGGGGCGAGAAATGGCAAAACTTTTAGGACAGGAAGACAACAATTTTGTTAAGTTAGAAGTGATTCCTGATCCCAAGTATCTGCTACCAGATCCCATTGGCACTTTACAAGCAGCAGAACAGTTGGTAAAAGAGGGTTTTGCTGTGTTGCCTTATATCAATGCAGACCCTATGCTGGCAAAGCACTTGGAAGAAGTTGGCTGTGCAACAGTTATGCCTCTGGCATCACCCATTGGTTCTGGACAGGGGTTAAAAACGGCTGCAAATATTCAAATCATTATCGAAAATTCCAACGTGCCAGTGGTGGTAGATGCAGGCATTGGAGCGCCCTCTGAGGCAGCGCAAGCAATGGAAATGGGCGCAGATGCCTTGTTGATTAATAGCGCGATCGCCCTTGCACAAAACCCACCAGCAATGGCTCATGCCATGAATTTGGCAGCAGTTGCTGGTCGTTTGGCTTACCTTGCTGGCAGAATGCCCATCAAAACCTACGCTATTGCCAGTTCGCCTTTGACTGGGACGATTACTCATTAGTCAGAGGGTTTCCCGTTGTAGAAAGTGGCGTTGATTAGTCATTGGTCAAAGGACTAATGACTAAATATAACGATTTGTATCATACTGTTAAGAGTTACTCTATCATTTATGTAACAATTAAATAAAATAACAGGATAAGGATTTTTACTCATGCCCTACACAATGGAAGATGGCGGTCGTCTGAATAACTTTGCTCGTGAACCTAAAGTTTATACAGCAGAACCTCCCACCGAGCATCAAAAGCGAAACTACATTATCCTGGGAATTACTGCTACAATTTTGGTCAGTAGCTTGATTTTTGTTGCTTTTTCTGTATCTAGCGTAAGTTGATAAGAAATTTTTTTAAAAATTGGTCATTTCATCTTTTCGGCTTTTCCAGGCTCCCAGGTTTATTGGAGCCTAGTTTTTAGTATTCTAAATATTTAGAATAAAATTATTTGAGTTATAGTATAATTATATACTTTTTACTTTGAAATATCAAAGAATCGATTTATCCTGAGCAAAGCAACAATGACTTGAAAATCGTAGTCATGGTTAAATTTACAGGCTGCCTGCATGCACCCCAAAAGGGTATATCCACTGCGTTTTGGCTCTTTAGCCGCCATGAGCGTAAATGAAACGACACACCCAGACAATTTTGCTTGGAATCGGCAAGTGTATCATCGCCTGAAACTTGCTCTGAGTCTTAGTTTAAGACGACAAATCTTTTTGGCGGTCTGTGATGATTTAAACCTGAGAAATCAGGTAGCGGCGCGTTTGCATTCAACTTTGGCTTATCCTGTTGGGCAAGTGCTGTATCAGGCATCAAATACACAGGAAGCTAGCACACCCGCCTATCCTCGATTAGTCACCCTGCGCTTGAATTTAAGCGACCCTAATCTCATAGCTCAGATAAATCAGTGGTTGTCTAGTTATCCACCACCTATTATTGGAGCATCAAAAGACAATCCAGGGCGACCATTACCAGTACCAGCATTTCAGATTGTCGGTGTGGAACAGCTTACTAGGCAACCAGTAGCAATACAGCGGTTATTTTTACACTATCTGCGTTTAACTGAGCAACAACTCTCTAGTTTTGAATCCAGCTTACTGTTGTGGGTACCACGTCCTTGGTTGTATGCTATCCAGCAATCAGCTCCACAGTTTTGGCGTTACCGTACGGGTGTTTTTGTCTTTGCCGGAGAACCCACACCGACAATTCAAAACAAAAGCTCACCGGAACGTTTTTCCGGTTCTAGAAATTTGGAGTTGGGCAATGTTGAGCAATCTGTTTTAGAAGAATCAGTCATTCAGGATGATTTCGATTTTCCAACACAAACATCAGTGAATCGTGGACACAAACCGCAGGAAGTTCCTCCATCAAAATCGGAAATCTTAACAAACAAACCTCTTCAAGAGGAATCCACTGATAAAGCAAGCACCAGCGAGATTTCATTACCTCAGCATACATCACATATCAGCAAAGAGTTAACAGAGCTAGTACTCGCAACGATTAACACGACAATTGCTGAAGACGATGAGCAGAACTTACAAGTGAAGCAAATTCTCGAGGAGATAGAAGAATTACACTCACAACAAGCTTCAGGCGTCAAGCTAGCAGTCGCTTATCACCGCTTAGGAAACTTATATCGCCTTCGTATTGAACAAGGACAATCCATCCTAGAAAACTTGATGGTGGCAATTCTTGCCTATCAAGAATCAATCACTCATGATGAGAATTCACCCCAAGTCCCTGATACCTTGAATGATTTGGGTACACTCTACTGGATGCTTTACCGCACACCACCCAATTCTGAGGAGGGTCAAGCTTACATAGAACAGGGGATAGAATTTTATCATTTGGCTTTAAAGCTCATTTCATCAGAAAGCCATCCTGAAACATACGCTCGCGTGCAAAATAATTTAGGGACTGCTTATGGTGATTTAGCTCGTTTTACTAACCCTGGTGAAAATTGGCAACAAGCAGTCATAGCTTACAGCGAAGCACTCTCCCTCCGTACAGCCGAGATGGAACCACTAAAGTATGCTGCTTGCCAAAACAATTTAGGGACAGCTTACTGGCATTTAGCACAATACAATCAGCCAGTTGAGCATCTCAAGAAAGCCATTGGAGCTTACAAACTAGCGCTTGTCCATTACAGTTCCGAACAAGAACCGCTCAAATATGGCATGATTCAAAACAATATAGGCACCGCATACTGGAATATTGCACAGTATGAACAGCCAGCAGAAAATCTGCACTTCGCTGTTGATGCTTACCGCGAAGCGCTGAAATATCGAACTCCTGGTAATGCTCCTCCCGCCTGCGCCGCCACCCAAAATAATCTTGGAACTGCCTATTGGCACCTAGCAAATCAATCGCAAACTTCCAAAGATGAGCGACAAAAGTTGTTAGGACAGTGCATTAGTTCATATGAAGAAGCGCTTGACCTTGCTCATTCACTCAGCGGTATGCCTTTGAGTTTTGATGTATTTGCCACTCACAATAATCTAGGACTAGCCCATTTTCAATTAGCAACAGACCAGTATTTCAATGGTGATAAAGCGAATCGTTCTAAACATTTAGAAGCAGCGTTAGATAATCACTTACAAGCTTTGAATGGAATGAGTAAACAACCTGAAGCTTATCAAACAACTTTTGCTTATGTGGTCAAGACGATTCGCGCTTTCCACAATGAGTTAGGTATACAGGGCAAAATTTGGCTTTGTCTAAAGTTCCTGGTCAATTGTTACCAGATATTTTGCCGAAGTTGTAATGAATGAGTTGTTAGTTGTGAGCGCCCCACGAGGGGGAAGTCAAAAGTGAAGGTAACAAGTCAAAAGTATGAAACCTCCTCGCAACTTTTGAAAGAAGCACATTTTTCCTCACTTTTTTTCACTGACTGAAATCCTTGCTATATAAGGGTTAGGAAATGTGCATCTTAGGAGTTATACCAATTCTGTATAAAGATGCGCCAAAATATATGAGCAACGAACCACGAAGAGCGCATAGACACGTTTGCGCAGCGCCCCCTTAGGGGCTAGTGGCTTCCCGTAGGGTAGGACACAAAGAAAGAAAGAAGAAGTCAAGAAAATTTGGCGCAGCCTCACAAAGAAATGGTATTAGTCAAAGCAATTTTCTTAACTTGTCAAGAATGCATACAGATACATGCTGAACGCAGAAAGCACAACGATAACAGGTATAGCAATCCTGACTTCTAGTTTTCGTGTCTTCAAGATTTCTAGACAATACATAGGAATCATCAGAAACCATAAGCCAGTTGTTATAACAAACATAACCAAAGTTAAAAACTTCTCTTCTGGAGAAGAATTTGGATGCCGAATAGAAAAAGTTGACCAATTTATAAAAAAGTAGCAGGTTATCACCAGGTAACTAACAACCAAAGCCAATTGAATCTTGTTCACGGTAGGCACTCCTTAAGCTCACTCTATTCTGAAAAAGAATGCTCAAAGCGCTAACTTTTTCGGAAAAGTTACAAAATGTAAATGAATTCTCAAATTAACAACGATTTTTGGACCAAGCCTAAGCGCCCTTTCAGGACGGCTGTGTCAACGGAGCGGCGACAGGGAATAGGGAAGAGAAGAATATGCGAGCCCTGAAGATTGGATACAAGTCCCTTAATTTATTAATGGAGAAAAACCAAGATTTGAAACGAGACGGTGCAAGCCACGATGTTTCAATGCGTCCTTGTTCAAATCCCCTGATTTTAATTATAGGGATTTCCCTGTTGCCGGTTGTCCGTTAAGAGTTCCCTTTTAACGATTAACTTAGCCCCAATAGTAGCAGGTTTGTGTATTACTTAAAAGTAAGAAAGTTAGGTTATTACGATTAAAAAAGTAGGAAAAGTAGAAAAGATTAGAGTTTTTAAACTAGGACTTATACATTGATAGGTATGCAGGGCATATTTTGAATTCCAAGGCAAGCAGTACTAGCCATCAACCACTAACTACTCTCTCTATTCATTTAGCGCTGATAATAAGCGATCGCTCAATACCCAGCGATTAGAATCAGGCTTAATCCAACGCTTTTCCTCTTCATTGAAGTTACGCTGTTCAAGAAGTGCTGCTCGCAAGTCTTTCTTTTGGTGAGTGTCCAGCTTAGACACCATCTTTTCCATAGCTCGCAATGCACTCGTTTGCTCAAACGCTGTTTCTGAGTGACGAATCAGATGTAAAATCAAATCAAAATAAATTGGATCGCCAGACCACTCTGCAACAGAAAGTCCCAGCAAACGTTTTCCTTGGTCTGTTGATTGCAGAAGGTCTTTAACTTCCTGTACAGAATACTTAACCTCTGGAGCCAAAGCACGCATCCGTCCAGCGACAGATTCCATCTCAAATGTTCGCTGCACTCCTGAAGGCATTGTTATTCTCAGTTGCTTGTAGCGTTCGGCTAAGCGCTCCATTTCCTGTCTACCTTCTGAGACAGGAATTGTTGATGCATAAACTTTCTGCCATTCTTGACGAATTTGACGCATTTCTTCTTGCTGTTTCGGTGGAGCAACTTCTTCAGCTAGCTTAGTCTGCTCAATGAGGAATCCCAGTGAATCAGCGGTTAATGACTCTAGCATAGTCTTCATACCTGAGCCACCAATTTCTCCCAATGGTGTCTTTAGCGCTCCCCCACTCAAAGCAAAAACTTTCAATATAGATGGTAACCAAATCAGTGATAAGAAAATTGCTGTTGTATTCGTGACTCTAAATTTAAATGAAAATAATTCTTTTTTGCTCCAACTAATTTCACAAACGCTTATAAGAATAAGAATAATAGTAATAATTAACCATTTTTTAGGAAGTTGGAAGATGCGTTGCAGTAGCCAATCTACTGCTTCCCTGGAAATTAGACTTTTACTAGCCTCAGAATGATCGGATTTGCTATCCATACTCTTACTTCTCTATCTTGGTTGTTGTAGAGCGCGACCAGAATCACCCTTCCGGTTCCCCACTTTGCTTATGCTGGGAAATCCTCTTGCATAGCGCTGGCTTACCAATAACGCTCCACTTCAAGATTATTCTCCTCTGCAGCTTTTAGAATTGGACCCCTGAACAATTCATGTTTGAGTGGGTAAATGTTTCCTGGTGGACAAGTGAGCAGATGTTTAGCACGCTCATATATTGCGATCGCGTCTTCATTATTATGAGCATTTCCGTAAATAATCCCCTGAATATCAGAATATATTTCTTTTTGCTCATAAAAGTAGCGCGACCAAGCTTGACTAAGACCACGTTCAGGTGTCTTTGCTAAAGTTGCGTCATTCGCACCAGCCAGCATTGCACCAGAACCGCGTATATCCAATAATTTTAAGTGACTTGTGGGAGTCACTATAGCAATTTGGTGGTCGGTAATTTCTATGCAACCTGTGTCACCAAAAACTTCCACTAGACAGCTCGAAAGTAGAGGCGCAGGCGCGGCGTAATATAAACCACGTTCTAGATCATTGCATGGTTTACGACCCAGTGGCTTATAGCAAGCAGGACGAACTAATTGTTTCTGTGGTATGGGTGTCTCCTCAGCAGAAGACGCTTCCTGAGTCCACAACCCACAAGTCTCATCATTCTCTTGTGCAACGCCAACACAGGGACACTCTCCCAAATGATGGTCAAAGCGATGAAGCGGACCCCAAAAACGAAAGGAAAGAGCTGTCGGACTATATTCCGTCCGGAAAATTCTTAAAAGTTCCGTACCTTTCTTTAAGGTATAAAATTTTGGTTTCGGCTTGCTACAGCAAGGAGGTGGGGGTGTTATTTTTACCACATTTCTCACTCTTGTTCTAGTTGATTCACACAATTTGGAGACTTAACGTTCCATCAGCCCTGAAACGTTGCAAAACCAAAACTCCAAGTTCTGTCAACTGGAAGATTCACAAGCGCTCCATGTCATTCCGGAAGTTTTCTGTGTAGTTATGGAAAAATTTTTAGTCATTTCAGCCATTTTTGGCTCAGTTTCATAAATGGAAAGACTGAAAAACCCGGTTGCTGCAAACACCCGGGTTTTTAAATTTTGTAGAATCCAGTCAGTTAACTCCGATACATCACTAATAGACTCCCACAGACTTGGCTTCAGCAATGACTTCATGTTTGCAACCGTTTTTCAAAGCTTCTATAGGTGTAAGTCCATTTAAAGCTTTGTTATGTCGAGTCAGCCAACTTATTTTGGATATAGCAGGAACATTGAGGGCATTTAAAACATCTGGTAATCCAGCAATCACGCCATCCGGTCCTTGAGGGTCGAATTGCCAAGTCGGGAACTTCCAAACTCCATTGTCTTGAGCTGCAATTAAACTGTTCTTTTTCAGGCGATCGTGTGGTGTCTGACGAGTCGTATTTAGCATTTGAGCCACTTGAGGAGCAGTTAGTGAAGACTTAAGTAACTCATGTCTCCACTTAAAATTCCTAGTCAGAGCAGCAAATTCTAATCGACCTCGCTCTTCGTCACTGATTTTATTGGTACCGAGTTTGGCAGCAAACTCAGTTTCAGCCTTGGAATACTTTGGCTTGTTAGAAGTCGTTTCCATTTTGTCCGCCAAGCATTTAATCTCATCAGGCTGTAACGAGTTGAGATAATCCTGAAATCCCCTTGCTATATTTCCTAGAGCTTGTTGCATTACGTCTTTTGCACTAGGAGCATCTATTGTCACACTAATCATAATTTCACCTCGATTGACATTCTCATAATCTGTCATGCTATAAACTCAAATCATGTAAGAGATGTCAAATGACTACACTTCCAGTATTCTATGTTCCTGAGTGAATTAGGGTAAAAGTAAAGATTGAGATTTGTATGACTTATGCATGATTTTTGGAGAAAACATTAGTAAAATAATTAATACATATATAAAGTTCTTTCTTATGGAGTATAATGAGCAGACGGTCTCTTCAAGCATCTACCGAGGGAATTAAAAAAGCGCAAGCTGCCCTCATTCGTAATTCACTAACGCAACAAGCGTTAGCAGAGGAACTGAGTATTAGCCGTCAGCCGGTTAGCAAGTTTTTTCAAGGTAAAGCAGTTGATCGCTACATTTTTGGCACAATCTGCGAAAAATTAGGACTGGAATGGGATGAGATTGCGAGTTTCTGCTCACTCCCAGATGTAGATGATGCAGCAAGTACCTCCCAGATAGAGAGTCTGGTACAGAAAGCACGAGAAAAAATTCATGACAGTATTCAAAGGCGTTGTGGCATAATACGAGTGCTAGATAAAGAGCAGCCAATTAGTTTAGATAGCATTTACATCGATATCAATATTTTGGAACGAGTCACTGGACGCAGGCGGCTTTCTATTACCGAACTTTTGCAGACTTGTTGTCACACAGAAAACTGTGAGCGTATTGACTTGGGTAACATTGACCAAGAACGAGTACCAGCACTGGAAGTGGTAGAGCGCTACAACAAGTTGATGATTTGGGGAAAACCAGGTTCGGGCAAAACCACTTTTTTGAAATGGGTGGCAACTCAATGTAACATAGGTCAGTTTCTGTGCAATACTGTCCCAATTTTCATTACCCTTAAGGACTTTGCCCAGACGAGAGGACAACCAAGCTTATCGGACTACATCACAGCACAATTTGAGGAATGTGGAGTGGTTGAACATCAAGTCGTTCAAACGCTTCTGAGTCAGGGGCGATCGCTACTTTTACTAGATGGATTGGATGAAGTCAAGCAAGCTGATCTTAACTGGGTGTTGCAGGAGATTCGTGCTGTTTCAACGCGGTTTTGTGCCAATTCTATCGTTATAACTTGCCGGATTGCAGCGCTAGAATACTCTTTTGAAGAATTCACCGAAGTAGAAGTTGCCGATTTTGATGACCAACAGATTGCTAACTTTGTCGCTAAATGGTTTCAGGGTCAAGATACGGTAAAAGCAGAACGCTTTGTGCAAAAGCTGCAAGTACAACATCAGCCGCTTAAAGAACTAGCGACTAATCCCTTGCTGCTGAGTCTCTTGTGCTTGGTGTTTGAGGAAAAAGCCGATTTTCCAACTCATTGTTCACAGCTTTATAAAGAAGGACTGGATTTATTACTGAAAAAATGGGATGCTAAGCGCGGTATTGAGCGCAATCAAGTTTACAAACAACTCTTCCGACAGCGCAAAGAAGACTTGCTAAGTCAAATCGCTTGGACGACTTTTGAACGTGGGGAGTACTTTTTCAAGCAAAATGCCTTTGAGCAAGGGATTTACCATTATATCCATACACTACCTGAGGGTAGCACCTTTTTAAAAACACTTCAAGTTGACAGCGAAGATATTTTGAAGTCCATAGAAGCTCAGCATGGTTTACTGGTTGAGCGAGCAAGGGGCGTTTACTCTTTTTCCCACATCATCTTTCAGAAATACTTTGCTGCCAGAAAAATTGTTACTAGTCCGCCTCATCACGCAGAAGAAGCTTTTAAAAACCTTGTCTGTCATATGAGTGAGAAATGCTGGCGAGAAGTCTTTTTGCTGGTAGTAGAAATGTTGCCAAACCCAGACGAACTGTTGCAGTTGATGAAACGTCAACTTGACAGTCTGTTGGCAGGTGATGAAAAGGAGTATGAGAATGCTAAGAAGTTACTCATCGCCCTCCAGGCATTTACATCTGAGGCTCCGCACACGTACTCCCACCACTGATTCGCAGTACCGATCTGCTAGAAACCCGGTTTCTTCGTTCGTATTTGGTTGCAAAATAGACGATTTTTGGTAGAAACCGGGTTTGTTTGCGTAAGTCCTGGCTATGTCAGAATGCGAACTTGTCTAAAAGGCTGACACTCTAACGGACGTAGATGGGGACAATACTGGCGCAAACTTTCGTATCCAGCTTTAGCTTGCAGCAACCCGTAAATATTATGCGCCTCTCGATGGTCACCACCTCTGCCTTCCATATAATGTTGTGTGACTTTGGGAAGTGAGCGATCGCCCCACGCAATAAAAGCCGCTGGTTCGTTCATATCATGCCAAAAACCTGCTACACCCACATCAAGTAAGTACTGATACTGACGACTCCACCACCTGCGAACTTTTGGGTTGGTAAAATCTGGAAAAACCGACCAACCTGGCCAAACAGGTGCAACAATAGGTTTGCCTTTAGGAAGTTTACAAAAGCCTTCTAGAATTTGACCTTCCAGAAATAGGTTACTGTGGCGGCTGTACTTACAGCGGATTTCAATTCAGTGAGGTACATCAAAGAGTTAAGAAACCGCAGACGGACGCAGATAAACGCAGATAAATCTGTACTTCACCCGGATGAAATCCGCTGTAACTCCTGGATTGAGAATAGCTAAGCATGGGGTGCGTATTTTAAATAGAAGAGTGAACCCCAAAAAAACTTTAACTTCAATTGAATTTGCTTAAAAAGAACCATAAAATTTTTGACTCTTTCTAGGTGAAGGTCGAAACTTCTCACTTAATAAACGAGTTCCAAAAGGAATGGATGAAACCTTATACAGCATATTTCAGGTAAATGAGGTACAAGTGTAAAAGCCAAAACCGTGTAGAGCACGTAAATGTAACGTCTCTACACGTATTCCACGAAGATGCAAACTGCTGTAATTATTGACAAATTCTTGTATGGTTGCTCATCAATCTTAGGTAAGATTTCTTTTCTCGAAGTTTAGAATAACGCCAGTCAAGAGAAATCATTATTTTAAGAGCTAGTTAATAGAACACAACAGTTTTTCTTCTACTAACTAGTTCTATAATTTTCTTGCACCCAATTGAAAACTGCTACAAATTTGGAGAATTGAATGACGAACAAATCTCAGCCTTTTTCCTTCCCGCTTGAGCAGTCATACTTTTGCACTAAGTCATCTAGTTCGGCTTGCATATGAGTACGAACGAGTTCGTAACAGGTATCTATGTAAGCACGGTCACGAGCCGCGACACGACCATAACGCTCAAATACGATTGGCGCACACACACGAGTATGAATCTGTATGGGGAACGGGAAATTTGGTAAAGGTCCAATCCCTAACCCCCAAGGTAGCCCTAGGTAAACAGGGAATACGCCCGTGTTCCCATCAAGTAACCAGGGAAAGCCCCATTCGTGCAATTGTTTCACCTGCTGGTAGAAGTCGGCCAGCACAATCAAAGTTGAGTGTGTACCATGAGAAATAATCGGTACAATTGGCACCTCCTCCCGCAAAGCCAGCTTGATGAACGCCTTATTGTTTGCCAGATGAATTCGGTTTCGCCAAGTGTAGGGACGAAATAAATCCTGGGCGCCTCCTGGGTAAACGAGTAGCGCTGCATCTTTTCGTAAGGCAGCACTCGCCATTTTGGGATGTGCTATAATTGCTCCTACTTGGGCACCGGGTAAAGAGAAGATGGGACTCTGCCAGGCTGACGGGTGCATTAAAGCATAGGCTAATCGCTCATAACCAAAGGTACGGAACCAGTCATACATGAACATTGACGTATCTGGTGAAGCTAATCCGCCATTATGGGAACCAACAATCAACACTTTCCCAACCGATGGCATATGATGCCAACCAGAGGTTTGAACCTGAAAATAGTAGCGGTAGAACCATTCCCATATAGGCATCCAAGCTTTTATCACTTCAGGATTTCGCTCCGACAAAGACCAACCATCGAACCTACGACGAGAAGCTTTCTCGCCAGTACCTGCGCTGCTTGTGAAAATGCTTAACTGATCTAATAGTTCAGAGAATGGGTTAGAGATTTTGTCGCCGTAGCCCTGGCTGCCCATAAAAAAAATATTCAAGAATATTCAAGTAGCTTAACAATGCTATACCATTTCACGAAATTCCTAATACAAATTCTTTGCTATCACTAGAAACAAGGCTCAAGCACCGTCAGTTGATGCATTAATTGCAGAAAATATTGATGAGTAATCTGCATCAGACAAAGACATTTTCATTGCCATTTCTATAATGTCACGCACACCGTGAATGCTGCTGAGATTTAAACTAGTTGATTTTGCCTCTGAGAGAAACAAATCTACATCTTTCATCAAGTGTTTTGTCGGGAAATGAGGATTCGCATAATTGCCTTCAAGCATTGGTTGCAACTTTTTATCGAAAGTGGGTGCATAAAGGGCACTCTGGCGCAGAACGTACATAAACAAGTCTACATTGATACCTTGATGTTGGACAAAACCAAGACTAAGAGCAAAAGCTGTTGTCAAAGAAGCAATCAGTTGATTTAACGCCAGTTTGAGTGCTGATGCAGTTCCTACAGGACCTACAAGGAGAGGTTCTGGACCAAAATGTTTGAATAACTCTAGGTGGCGTTGATATTGTTCTTGGTGTGCGCCTACCATCACAATCAATTTGCCATCTTTAACTTCTGGAATACTACCTAGAACGGGTGCTTCTACATACTCGCCACCAGCAGCAACCACTGCATCTGCGATTTCTTTACTTTCTGTGGGAGTGATTGTCCCCATTTGAATGATGCTGCGTCCGGCGACAGTTCGCCAAGACCTATCCGAAAGCAAAACACTGTATATAGCTGCAGCATTACTCAGCATGAGAATGATAGACTCAGCAGCGTTAATTGCTTGGTAGGGGTGTGTGACCACTTCAGCACCAGCTGCTTTGAGTGGTTCTAACTTTTCTGGGGTGCGGTTGTAAGCAATCACGTGTATATTTGCCTCTAACAACCTTTGAGCCATTGGTAGTCCCATCAATCCAGTCCCCAGAAATGCTACCTTCATTTTTTCACCTTCCCTTGGTAAGCGATCGCTCTTCAATATGTATAGATTTTCATTGTTTAGGGAGTGAGTCATTAGTCAAGAGTCAGGAGTCAAAGGTTAGAAATTATTCTTCTCCCCTGCTCTCCTGCTCAAGAGCTCCCTTACTACCTATTAGCCACCTGCGGCAAAACTCGCCATAATCATCACTGAAAGCAAAAGACCAGGAACCAGTAGCAACACTAACATGAAAAGATCGTGAAGAGTCATTATTCTTACCCTCTTGAAGTCATTATTTCCAATGTAATCACTGCTATGGTAGATCAACAATTACCAATACACTGTTAATAGAGCTTAATTTTTCATATTTGCATTTGCTCTGGTACACTCAGTCCCTTCAACGGTTGTGCAGCTTCTGTCTTTGTCAGTCCTTTACTTTGAACTAGGACACCGAACCCACCAAGACCCAAAGGATCTAAAAGTTGATGCATGACATCCCGGCGGTGCAGCAATTGTGAGATGGGTTGTTCTGTATAAGAAAGGGCAGCAATTCGTTCTCCCAATCCCAAAGCCATCAAAAACAACGCTTGCTCTGTAAAACCAACCATTACTAATCCGCATCGCTCACCCCATCGTTCCAAAGCAGTAAAATCAATATGAGCTGTGATGTCTTGTCGCCCAATATTAATATACGGGTCATTATGGCGTTGATGATTGTAGTAACACTGTAACGTACCTTGCGATCGCTGGGATTATAATAACGACTGGCACGATAACCATAATCAATCGTCAACACATATCCACGCCGCAAGCGGTCTGTCACCACACTCAACCAATCCAAAGCAGCCAAGTTAACTTCACTACGATACCCCTCAGGATAATCACTAATATTGACTCCTACCAAATCAAAATATTCCACAAGTTTGGGTGTGGAGGGTGTATCTGCGACTTCCACAAATGATACTAGAGGAGTAGGGGGAGTAAGGGGAGTAGGGGGAGAAAAAACTTCCCCATCTTCCCCATCTTCCCCCACTCCCTCCACTTCCCCCACTTCCTCATCCTCCTCATCTCCCCGTGTTGTCACATAAATCTCCTGCAATTGGTCTTGTTTCAAAACAAATTGATGCACTGGCAAAGCATCCACCAACTCGTTAGAAAAAAAGCAGCCAGTGATAGACTGACTAGGTATCTCCTCCAAATTCGACCAACGCACAGAAAATTCTTGCAAACGTTGCTGTTGTTCTTGCCTTAAAACTGGGGATTTTTCAACAATCACATAATCTAGAGCATTCAAAAAACCAGGATATTTCTGCTGAATGTATTTAAGAAGATCCAAAGCCAACAGTCCTTGACCCGCTCCCATTTCTACCAGAGAAAATGGCACAGGTTGCTCTAAAATCTCCCACATCTGGAAAAATTGCACCGCTAGTAACTCCCCAAAGTCAGCGCCAAGGTGAACAGAAGTGAAAAAATCACCTTTCTTTCCCAGGTTCACCGCCTTTGTGGAATAATAACCAACCTCTGGATGATATAACACCATATCCATATATTCAGCGAAGGTTATTCGCTTTTGGGAACTGGTTGCAATACGGTGTGCAATAACTTCACACAAAACCGGATGAGAATTCATAAGATTATGGAGCTAAGTAGGTCGGTACAAATAAAGTTAACTCGTTAAGACAGTCATTAGTCATTGGTCATTAGTCATTGGTCATTAGGAGCCAGTACTTGATGAGGGGAGCCAGTGCGGTCTTGGGGAGCCAGTGCGTTGCGGAGGTTCCCTCCGTTGTAGCACCTGGCGTGTCTCCCCAAGTAGAGCATCTGGCGTTTTCCCTCACGCTTGTTCTGGCGTTCATTAGTCATTAGGAGCTAGTACTGCAATCCTTGTTTCCCTCACGCTTGTTCTGGCGTTCATGGGTAAGGGTTTGAGAGGGTTTGACCTTTCTTAACGTGAGTTCTGTTTATTTCTACCTATCTACTTAGTATCAGTTACAGCAATAACTAAGCCCGCTCTCTTGCTGAAGCCCCCGGATTCAATCTGGAGGTTGCTGACTGTTGCTGACTAAAGAGGAGTAGATGGTGCGCTGGTCACAGGAAAACTCTGCGACAGTTAAGCCGCTCTGATGTTTGATAAGAAGTTATTATATTCTAATATTAGATTTTAAAAGTGCAATTCTATAAAATAAATTTATTTCAAAGTAATATTGTAGAAGTTCATATTCAGTCGCACAGCAATGTACACAGACTCTAGAGAGGGATTGAGCAACAAGCTCGCTTCCGCCTAGAGCCATGACGCTAAACATCCCTTCTTGAAGCAGCAGATTTAACTCTATGTCTAGCGAAAATGCTCACCAAATCTATAGTCGCTTAATCCCTCAAGAGTTTGAACACTCCGAATTGGGTTATACTCGCACTAACTTGACGCGAACTGTTGAAACGGTTAATGACGGGGTAAAAAGGCAGCAAGCAGACTCCTACCAAGATGGTTACTTTCAAAGTAGAGTTGAGGAGCGCTGCTACCAGGAAGAGGGTAAAGCTGATCGGCATAATTCCACTACCATGATTACCCTCATGGGAAGCTTTATCCTCATGGTGCTTGTAAGCTTGGTTGCTAGTACTCTTTTCCCAGCTCCAAGAACACAAAGAATACAAGACAACAGCACCAATACTTGGGAGGATATTACACCGATTACTACCCCTATGCAGAATGTGGGGATTCACTGAAAGCAATTTATCAAAATGAGCGAAAAAGATTTGGAAGTGAAAGTAGCTATCAACTGAAGAATCTTTAGCTGAATTAGGACGACCAATAAAAAACCAGTTTTAGGATTATTATTCGTTGGTATTTCTTTATTCACATTCCCAGGCAAATTACCTGGGAATGTGATTCTGTTATCTATCCACAGAACCCATAATGACGTCAATACTACCCAGAATGACGACAATATCCGCCACCTTCATACCTTTTAGCAAATGAGGCAGAATTTGCAGATTATTGAAATCTGCGGCGCGAATTTTCCACCGCCAAGGAAAGGGATTGTCATCACCAATCAAATAAATTCCCAGTTCACCTTTACCACTTTCTACACGAGAGTAGATTTCACCTTTAGGAATTTTGAAAGTGGGAGCAATTTTCTTGCTGACGTATTGATAATCGAAGCCATCCCACTCAGATTTTTTCCCTGCTGCTAAGCGCTTAGCTTCCAGGTTTTCGTAAGGACCACCGGGAAGTCCTTTGATGGCTTGTCTAAGAATTTTTACTGATTCGCGCATTTCCCGCATCCGTACTACATAACGGGCGAAGCAGTCACCAGCGGTTTCCCACTGCACGTCCCAATCGAAGTCGTCGTAGCATTCGTAGTGGTCAACTTTCCGCAAGTCCCATTTCACACCAGAAGCACGTAACATTGGACCAGAAAGTCCCCAGTTAATGGCTTCTTCGCGGGTGATGGTGCCAATACCTTCAACACGACGCCGGAAGATGGGGTTGTCGGTCACTAAGCGCTCGTACTCATCTATTTTAGGTATGAAGTAATCGCAGAAGTCGAGGCATTTGTCAATCCAACCATATGGTAAATCAACTGCTACACCGCCGATACGAAAGTAGTTATGATTAACCATCCGGTAACCTGTGGCGGCTTCCCACAGGTCGTAAATCATTTCCCGTTCCCGGAATTGATAAAAGAAGGGAGTTTGAGCACCTACGTCAGCTAAGAATGGACCAAACCACAGCAAGTGGTTAGCAATCCGGTTCAACTCCAGCATGATAACGCGGATGTAGCTGGCGCGTTTGGGAACAGGAATGTCTGCCAGTTTTTCTGGGGCGTTAACAGTGACAGCTTCGTTGAACATCCCCGCCGCGTAGTCCCACCGACTCACGTAGGGGACGTACATAATGTTGGTGCGGTTCTCCGCAATTTTTTCCATTCCCCGGTGCAAGTAGCCGAGGACTGGTTCACAGTCAATGACATCCTCGCCATCCAGAGTCACAATCAGTCTCAGTACCCCGTGCATTGAGGGATGATGGGGACCCATGTTCAGCACCATGGGTTCAGTGCGGGTTTCTAATCTTGCCATAAAAACAGTGTTCTCCGGTTTGGGAAAATTTTAAAATTGAACCGCACAGGCGAGGACACTTGCGTACAGGAGTTCCCCCCGAAGAAAGCAAGTTGTCCGTCGCAAAGAGCGCAGAGTAAGCGGTAAGTTGGAGAGAGGTTGGCAGTTGAGGGTTTTTGTTTGATGTTTCGTTTTGTTGCACTTATTCAACTATTATTATATGAAGCGTGAGAGAGAGAGTATGGAGGCACAAGATTTTTTTCATGTGCCTGTTTTGGGTCGGGAGGTTGTTGAGGGTTTGGCTGTCCGTCCTGGTGGGCATTATTTGGATGCAACGGTAGGCGGTGGCGGTCACAGCCGCTTAATTTTAGAGGCTGCACCCGATGTGCAGGTAACGGCTATTGACCAGGATGAGGACGCTTTGGCAGCGGCGCAAAAGGTATTAGAGGCGTTTTGTGAACGTGTAAACTTTGTTCATGTTAACTTTGCTGCTTACGAATTCCCAGTGAGCAAATTTGACGGAATGATTGCTGATTTGGGCGTTAGCTCTCATCATCTGGATACGTCGGAACGCGGTTTTAGTTTTCGCGCCCGAGCAAGTTTGGATATGCGGATGGACAGACGCCAGCCTCTGACGGCGGCTGATGTGATTAATGACTGGGATGAAGCTGAATTGGCAAATATTTTCTTTAAATATGGTGAAGAAAGGTTGTCACGGCGCATAGCCAGACGCATTGTCGAACAACGTCCATTTTATAAGACAACCGAGTTAGCGGAGGCGATCGCCTATTGTGTCCCCCCAAAATATCGTTACGGGAGAATTCACCCAGCGACTCGGGTTTTTCAAGCGTTGCGAATTGTGGTCAATGATGAGCTAAAATCTCTGGAAACTTTCTTGAGCAAAGCACCACAGGCTCTTGTACCAGGTGGCAAAATTGCGATTATTAGCTTTCACAGCCTAGAAGACCGCATAGTGAAGCATAGCTTCAGAGATTCTCCTTTGTTGCAGGTCTTGACGAAAAAGCCTATAGGAGCACAAGAGGAAGAAATTGTCAATAATCCCCGGGCTCGTTCTGCAAAGTTGAGGATAGCCGAGAGGGTTGAGGACTAGGGGACTAGGGGACTAGGGGACTAGGGAAATAACTAGATTTGGCGTGGTAGTTCTACGCGGAAGGTGGAACCTTCGCCTAGGTTACTTTCAACTGTGATGGTACCATTCATTAAGCGAACCAATTTATCTGCGATCGCCAATCCCAAACCAATGCCAGAGTGCTTGCGTACAGTAGACCTATCGACTTGCCAAAATTCTTGACAAATGTGTGCTAATTCTGATTCTGGAATGCCAATACCTGTATCCTTAACCATTAACACAACTTGGTCTTGATTAAGTTGCTGTACTTCCACAAATACGCCCCCTGTGTCTGTAAACTTAATGGCGTTGGACAGCAAATTCACCAACACTTGCCTGAGACGAGCACTATCATTGACAATTCTAGGATTTTCAATATTAGCATGCAAAACTAAGGTTAGGTTTTTCTGTTCACCAAGGCAACGCAGTTCCTCTATGGTTGCTGTCACGAGATCTACTAAGTTCAATTCTTGTAGATTTAGTTCTAGCCTATTCCTCTCCAATCTAGAGAAGTCCAGCATATTCTCAATCAGCGCTAGTAAATGTTTGCCGCTTCTAATAATCCGTTCTATCATGTCTTTTAATTCGGGGACGAACAGATTGTGATAGCGGTGCAACAACAGTTGGGAAAACCCCAAAATTGAATTCAAAGGTGTACGCAGTTCGTGGGAGACAACTGACATCATTTGAGTTTTGATGCGTGTAACTTCTTGTAACTCTAAATTCTGCAGTTGAATCGAGCGCAGTTTTTCCTCTACTTGTTTGCGGGAGGTAATATCGCGCACAAGCCACCGCCAGCCGAGGAGTTTGCCTTTGTGATCGCGTACGGTAGTGACACTGAGGCTAGCATCAAATGTATGACGACCTTTTCTCGGCTGCAAGCGAATTTCCCACTCTTGCATCCGCTCTATATCAGATAGCTGTAAGAGTTGGGTACGAAAGGCGCGACGTTCTTGTTCAGGAATAAAGTTGATCAGCGGTTTGTCTATCAAAAAACTTTTCGAGATATTAAGCAGTTGAGTCGCCGCCCGATTAGCTTCCAAGATTTTCCCATCGGTATTTGTTACTAAGTAACCATCGGGTGCAAAATCAAATAATTCCTGGTAGCGCCGACGCTCTAGTGCGACTTGTTGATTAGCAATTGTTAACTTCTCATTTTGTTCACGCAATTCTTCCTCTGCTACACGCAATTCTTCCAAGGCGGTGCGAAGTTCTTCGAGAGCTTGTAACAGTAAATTTTCCTGAAGCTGAGGTGATTCCCCAGTACGATTTTCTAAAAATTGACCGCGCTGGCGTACTTCTTCTATTTGCTGACCAAACTTCTCCAGATTCACAGCCCACCTCGTGTTACTCTCCTCTATGAACCAAGATACATATCGTGTTCATATGTAAAATCTATCTGACTGCTTATTAGTGAAATACTAATTAGCGATAAAACTTGACGACTCCACTTGATCCTGTTCTTCCATGAGAAGAATAACTCCTTGGATATCAGACCCGGTACCCAACAAGGGGTTACAAATAACTTGGCACTGAATTGCTTTACCCCGGCGGTTTCTAGCATCCAGCAACACTTCATAGTATTCTGACTCCCCCATGAGAATTGTCCGCATTGGCTGTCTGAGTGGCTCTAAGGGTAAACCAATGTCTAGGGTCATAAAGTGCTTTGCGAAAACTTCATCAAACCGCAGCCCCCACAAATCTTCAGCTTTGCAGTTCCAGATTAAAATGTGCAAGTCGGGGCTAAGAACGACGACTCCAGCACGTAAACTGGTGAGGATGGACTCTAAAAAGCCGTTGACTCTGTTGAGTTCTTCGCTGCGTTGGCGTAGCTCTTCGTTCATGGTCTGCAATTCTTCATTGGTAGATTGCAGTTCTTCATTCATAGTTTCTAATTCTTCGTTTGTGGATTGCAGTTCTTCGTTTGTTGTTTCCAGTTCTTCCACAGTGGATTGAAGTTCTTCGTTAGTCGTTTCTAATTCTTCGTTAGTAGACTGGAGCTCCTCATAAGCCGTTTCAAGCTCTTGGTTAGCGTGTACCAGTTCCTGTTCCAGATTTTTAAAGTGGGTGACGTCGGTGAAGATAATTTTCACGCCCAAAAGTTCATCAGTGTTGTCATCCATCAAGGGTATTATCTGCACGTCCAGATATCTCATGTCGCGCTCTGTACTAGACCACTCAATATCTTTTAAGATAATGGCGCGACGATTAGTGCGAACATGGTCAATGCGCGATCGCAACTCCACGGGTCGGTAGGAAAGCTCTAAATCTTGTAACGGACGACCCAAGTCTTTTGGATTAAGATTAAAAAAATTACGAGCTTCAGCGTTGGCAAGGAGAACTATGCCATTAAGATCCACGACGATCTGGGCAACAGGCTCAATCTCAAAAGCGGCTTCATGAATGCGGATTTGATCAACCATCTCTGGAACGGCTTGCTGTCCAGAAGAGTGAGTCATGCTTAACAGCATATCTCGTAAATTGCCGTTAGGAACTTTAGTGAATATCCTTCGCCTCAAATCCAGTGGGGTGAACGAGTGGTTGCGCGTAAACAGCATTTCTGCTTTCCCCAAAAACAAAAAACCACCATCATTCAGAGCGAAGTGAAAGCGGTCAAGAATTTTTGCTTGGGTTTCGGTATTAAAATACATCAAAGTGTTGCGGCACACCAGTAAGTCAATTCTGGAAATAGGTACATCTTGTACCAAGTCATGGCGACCAAAGATCACACCGCGACGCAGTTCTTTTTGGACGATGTAACGACTGTTAACTCGGTCAAAGTATTTTTCTTGTAGATTTGCGGGAACGCTCTGAACATCTTTTGGATTGTAACTTGCTTGACGAGCGATATTGAGAGCTTCCACATCTACATCTGTTGCAAACACTTTTACCCTTGTTGTGTACTGTTCCATACCCAGCGCCTCAGCAAGCAAAATCGCTAGGGTGTAGGTTTCTTCTCCGGAAGCGCATCCTGCACTCCATACACGAATTGGTTTACTTGTATGTTTTCTTGCAAGTATTTGAGGAATGATTTCACTCGCTATGTAGTCCCAAGCTTGTGTCTCACGGAAGAAAGCCGTGACGTTGATCAAAATAGTGTTAAATAGCTCAATAAACTCGTCTGGGTGTACCTCTAAGTAGTCTAAGTAATCATTGTAATTATCTACACTAATTAATTGCATGCGTCTACGAATTCGACGGCTTAAGCTTGTGCGCTTATAACCACTAAAATCAAAACCTCGGTTGCGTTTAATGTATTCTAATAAACTTTCTAGTTCAAGATTTATTTCTTGGTTACTCATAAAATGTCTGATATTTCTAATTGCACTCATGTTGACGGTTGTTTCCAAACGACAGGCTCTCAAGTCTTAATCAGTAGTTCAATAAGAACTCTTCCTGGTTGCAAAGTGTTTGTGTATAACAGCGTTTTGATATGATTTATGTACGGTAGCGAATAGACAAACAGTCATCAATGAGTCAATCTTCAATCTGTACGATGCAGCTCATTATTTGAAATGAGTGTAGCTATAGACACGACAAGCAAAGCAAGGGCAGTTAGAACCAAAAACGCTCTGTTTAGAGCCAGAAGTATCATAAATAAGAGTAAAGAGTGCTGAACTTATTACCAAATGCACAACTTTTTTAGCATAGTTCTAAAGAACGCTGCCAGCAAGGAGGACGGGGCACAAATGAGTATCATAGTGTCAAAAAGTTTTGAAAATCAACTTCCTGAAGACGATACGAACGTAAAGACCCTGAATGATTTGCAGATTCTTGTAGTAGATGATGATGCCGATACTCTTATTTTAATTACCATCATTCTGGAAGACTATGGTATTCAAGTCAAGACGGCAACATCAGCAAGCGAAGCTCTTGAGGTCATTAGACATTTTGAACTAGACCTTTTAATTATCGATATTGCTATGCCAGAAGAGGATGGTTATTCATTAATTTGCAAAGTCAGAGCACTCGAAAATACACAAAAAAGAAAGATGCCTGCAATAGCGTTAACAGCTCTTGATACAGAAGAAGCACGTCAACTTGCTTTCAAATCTGGGTTTCAAAATTACCTGATTAAGCCTTTTGACTCTAGTGAGTTAGTCACACAAATAGCAAAACTTTTAGTGGAATCTACTTACTAGTAAAATAAAGCTTCTATCTACGGACTGCTTGGAAGCAAAAGCTGGAATATTGCTGTTACCAAAAGCTAAGTATACTAAAAACGGCTTAAAACTGTCATTCTGAGCGAAGCGAAGAATCTCCGAGATGCTTCGTTTCACTACGTTACACTCAGCATGACACAAGTTCAGCTTTTACCCATTTGCAGTATACATCACGAAACATCAGTTGATTCTTTGTCTTTTAGCGCTTGAGTCGTCTCCTCTGCTGCTGTAGCCTTGAAAAGGATATCCCGGATAATCGCACCGCGTCCTTGAGCATCCTGCGCTTCCTCTTCCAGCCGTTTAGCTGATAAAATTTGGTTGCGATCGCGCATTCGTTTAGCCATGCGATGTGATAGAGATGCTTTCTCTTCCAATGCTCTCAAGGCAAACCACAGGGCATCTTCCAGAGCATCGGATTGCTTTGCCAGCAGAGTTTCTGCCGAAAAAGCGTGACCCGTACGGCATCTAAACCGCAACAAATTTCCCTCCGAAAGTTCCCAGAGAGTACCGCCACAGTCTGGACAGCCGAAAGTAGAGGGCTTGCCTGGTTTTTCGTCGTTGTTAAGCACTACCATATCAAGCTCCGCAAAGTCAGATTCAATTTTCATCTCGTCAGAGACGACGAGGTCGTCTTCGCCTTTCACCTGCGTGTTAGCCAGATTGACTAAGACAACTGGAATATCCGACAGTGGCAGGATATGGTCAATATCATCTACGTTCTCGATTGCGCTGCGCGGCATTCCAGAATACATAGCATCCTCCGGGTTCTGAACAACCGCGACACCACCCCGTATTTTCACAGCCTTCAGTCCCGCCGTACCGTCGTCAAGCACACCCGTTAGCACCACAGCAACGACTCGCCGTCCATATGCTCGCGCTGCGGTACGGAACAGCGGGTCAATAGCTGGACGATGACTGTTTTCTCTTGGTCCCCGCGTCAACTGTATATATCCAGGTTTTACTAGTAGGTGATAGTCTGGTGGGGCAACATATATTTGTCCCAGACGGATTTGTTCGCCATTCTTAGCGTGGGACACTGGCAAGTTTCCAGCACGGCTAAGGATGTTCGGCAGAACACTTGTGCCGTGTCTTGGTACATGAAGGACAATCATGACAGCAGCATTCAGGTCTGGCGGTAAATTCTTAACTATGCTAATCAGTGCTTCAACTCCACCTGCTGATGTGCCGACAACGATGATATCGTGCCCGGGCATTTTTGTTATTCCTCCTGATAGCAGGGGAGTGAGTCACACTACACTGCTCATCTCACGCTAGCAGAATGGAGTCACATATTCATCTCAACTTTGACAGGACTTACGCAAAAGTTACCCGGTTAAAGGAAGTCTGGCAAAAATGCAACGCTGGTTTACCGAAAGTCTAGAACCCAGCTATGAGAAGTGGCTAGCTTATGTAAAACAACCAGGTGTTAGGTGTGTTGATGAAACAACATACTGCATTGATGGAATTAAGTATTGGTTATGGGTTGCAACCAGTCTTGAGGTATGCGTTCTGCTTTTAGCACCTACTCGTAGTAGCGCCGAAGTTAAAAAGTTACTGGGAGAAAACTTTTTACTCAATCTTTCCTGCTCGTAGCATACGGTTAGCGGGACTTAAACATTTTTGAGTGACAACTTATAATCTCCTGATTTCCCACCTGTTTTACTCACCAACCTAATCGATTCAATTTGAATCGACTTTTCCAAGGCTTTCGCCATATCATACAAAGTCAGAGCCGCAACAGAAACGGCGGTTAAAGCTTCCATTTCGACTCCTGTTTCAGCTTTGGTCTTGACTATTGCTTGAATTTGATAACCAGGTAATTCTGGGTCAGGTGTTACCTGTACTTCAATTTTTTGCAATGGTAAAGGATGACACAGGGGAATTAAAGAAGCTGTCTGTTTAGCTCCCATAATCCCAGCTAGTCTCGCGGTTCCTAACACATCTCCTTTGGGAGCATTCCCTGCTTGAATGGCAGCGAAGGTTTCTGGTAGCATCCTAACCGTGGCTGCGGCGACAGCTTGGCGAACAGTGGACGCTTTTGCGGACACATCCACCATTTGAGCCTGACCCTGAGTATCCAGATGGCTCAAGTTGTTGGAGAAAGCTTCAAAATTTTCTTGCATCATTTGGAAAGGGGTGCTAACATTAGATCTTGGCAAGGGCGTGTAGCTCAGTGGACTAGAGCACGTGGCTACGGACCACGGTGTCGGGGGTTCGAATCCCTCCTCGCCCGTTATGATAGAGATACAAATAGAAACACGGAAATCAGTGTCTCTATTGTTTTATATTTTTACCTGAAGCAGCAAGAAGGCTCACACTTACCCGATAGGGAGGTGACCAGATGAATTGTTCGCTCTGTCGAATTGCTTGGTCTGACGGCATTTGAGCAAAGCGGAAACAAGGAAAACCACAGCGACCAAACGAACACATTCTGGTAAAATAAACTTATCTTGACCATTAATGCCATAAGCGAAAACCAAGCTAAAAGGTAAATGTTGCAAGAAAAAAATTTGGGTCTTGGGAACCAGGACTCCTGCCCTTGGAGGGAATGTAAGACCAATAGAACTACGGAGTCCTAGAGGCTATTCCCGATGAATTGGGAAGCCCACACGCTCCCTTGGGGAGCGTATGTGGTAGTTCACGTGTCTTTCAATGCATAAGCATCTTGACCGCGCCCAAGAGCAAAGCGCACGGAACTAGGCAAGTCTTTGCTGGAAAGGGTTACAAAGATGATAATGCTTAAGAATGTTAAACCAGCGCATAGACCAAACGTATTTCTATAGCCAAGATATTCAGCAACAGAACCAAGAACTGGACCTGCGATCGCAATCCCAACATCTAAGCCCATCAGACACATAGCAAATATCCGCCCCCGTTCATAAGGGTGCGCTCTGTCCACCATCAAAGCCGTAATCATGGGAATGAGAGTACCGGAAGCAATCCCCTCAATAATTGCTGCAAACAAGAAAGCAGCAGAACTGTTCGCTAACCATAAAAGCGACAGTGACAGCGTGTAAAAAACTAGACTGATAGTAATAAATAAACCACGACCAAAGCGATCGCTTGCCTTCCCAGTGAACAGCCTGACACTAAAACTAGCAACTGCGGCTGCTGTATAAAACAACCCTGAATTTAAATTGACCGCAGTTGATTTGATGAACAACGGGATAAAAATGTGTAAAGCACCAAAAGCTAAACCAACCAGCAACATGATAATAGCTGGAGTTCTCACTCTGGGGCTGAACAAAATTTGCCAAAATTGACTATTTTTGGTGTCTCCTTGCTGGTGTGTGACCACTGGTGGATTGACGATTGTCAACAAACCCAAAAACGCCACAAAAGCTAATTCAGCAGTTATCAGAAATAAAATCTGGTTACCGATTCCGGCTTGCAAATATCCGCCTAAAGCTGGTCCAATTGCTACTCCGATAGGATTAACCAAGCTCATGTAGCCAATGATTTCACCCCGCTTTTCCAGAGGGGCTATGTCAGCCACCAACGCATTAAAACCAGTGGTGAAAGCAGCGATGCTGATACCATGAAAAGCACGCAGTACTATTAGCAGGGGAATTGATTTGACGAACAAGTAGCCAAAAGGCGCTATGACAGCCACTAGCGTACCAATGAGCAACACAATTTTACGACCCCGCCAATCCGCCAAGCGTCCTAACAAAGGGCGAAAGAACAACAGTCCGATGGCGAAACTACCCATCACAATCCCAATTTGCAGCTTTGTTGCGCCCACAGACTCAATATACAGTGGTAGCGTTGGCAGCAACGAAGCCATGCTGGACCAGAATAACAAACCTGCTGCAAATAAAATCAGCAGGTTGCTTCGCAATTGGATATTGATTGTGCGAGACATATTCAAGAGCAGATGCTTATTAATTGTGTCTTTGTTTAATCTTTTACCAGCAAATTCAATGAAAGACAATAATGACTCGTTACTAAAAAAATGTCAGATTAAGTAAATACCGATTTTTTTTTGCACAAGGTATAAAAAAGTATAATTTCATATTCGCTGCTAGGTTGCGTACCATACAAACTTTGATTCTAAACTTAAGTACAAGTGTAGCATTTATGATTTTTCAAGCGCTGGTAGATCTATTTCAGGTGTTCCTGAAGATACCGCTTATGGGCACGCTGAGCGCGTGCCCTTTAAGCTGAGACTAGAGAATCTCATCTGTTTTGCTTTAACACAGAATCTAAAGAGACTGCAAAATCTCTTCATCCATAGAAAAATCAACTTCTGCTTTATCTCGCCCAGAGGCAAGATAATCCTTTTCTAAGGAGTCTTTTAGCCCAGAAATTAAATCATACTCAGGCTGCCAGTTTAACTCTGTTTTTGCTTTATTTACCGAGGCAAAGAAGTGCTGCACCCTCAAGGGAAAAGCTTTGCGCTTGCCGAAATCAAATTTTTTCGGCTCGTAATGCACGATTTTTATCTCATCAAGAGATTTGCCAGCAGCAACAGCACAGGCACGGGCTAAACCATCAAAAGTGACGAAGCGATCGCCAGACACGTTGTACACTTGTCTAAGCGCTGTAGAATTGCCCAGAACTTTGGACATTGCTGTTGCTAAGTCTTTGACATGACCGAATTGGGTTATATGTAAGCCGTTTCCGGGGATAGGAATGGGACGCTTACGCAAAATTCTGTCAAAAAACCAAGCCTCTAAATCGTTATAGTTCTGAGGACCGTAAATATAGGTGGGACGAATTGAGGTAAAGGGCAATCCCTGTTGCGTTAAGTAAACTTCCGTTTCATGCTTACCTAGGTGACGACTTTTTGGATCGATGGTATCCCCTTCCACATGAGGCATTTGGTCTGATTTGAGATACACCCCCGCAGAACTCATGTACACAAAATGTTCTACACGGTCTTGAAAAATTTCTGCTAATGGTTGAGTATCAGTAAGTTCACGTCCGTTATTGTCAAAAATGGCATCAAAATTTTCTTTTAATAATTTTTCTTTTAACTGGACAGCATCGGTGCGATCGCCGCATATTTGTCCTACCCCCTCGACAGGTGCAGGACGATTACCACGATTAAACAGTACAACTTCATGTCCTTGTTCTATCAATAGTTTAGTTAGGTAGACACCAATGAACCGCGTACCACCCATAATTAGAATTCGCATACTCATTCCCGATCTTAAGTTGTTTGATGAAGAGACTAGTACCACTTTGCGGAATTCGCTGCCTGCGGCACGCTGCGCTAACATTCGCTGCCTACGGCACGCTGCGCTAACATTCAAAAGCCTTTGTGTTTTGGGCTTTTGATATTTTGTCAAATGGTATGTTGATTTCCGCGCCCGTTGTACTAGGGGTTAGGAATTGAAAAAATTCCTAGTACCTAGAACCCAATACTTAGTACTCTGTCCCTATCTTGAGGTTATCAGTTTGCGGTATTCTGCAGGAACCTCCAAGAATTGGATTACGTCTTTAGCAGCAAGTGGGGCGTTTCCCATTCATTCAACAGGAAAGTTTCAGTTAACCAACCTCTAACTTCCACCTTGCGTGTTCTCTACCAACTACAGTTAGCTGTGCCTTTGAAATGTGCCTTTGTTCATGAATGGCTGACACCCAAAGCCACTGGTGGTTCAGAACTCGTTGTGCGAGAAATTCTCAACCACGTTGATGCCGATTTGTACGCCCTCATCGATTTTGAATCCAGTAACCCAGAAAGTTACTTATACCAGAGGAAGATTGGCGCAACGTTTCTTCAGTACTTCCCTTTTGCCCGTAATGGTGTACAAAAATATTTACCTTTGTTGCCATTAGCAATCGAACAGTTAGATTTACGGGCGTATGACGTGATTTTGTCTTCATCCCACGCTGTTGCAAAAGGAGTTTTAACCACTCCTGAACAGTTACATATTTGCTACTGTCATAGCCCCATGCGCTACGCTTGGGACTTGACTTTCGATTATCTTCGGGAAAGCAAGTTGGAAAGTGGTTTAGCTGGGTGGATGGCGCGGTATTTACTGCATCGTCTACGTCAGTGGGATGTCTTGACAGCCAATCGTGTTGATTACTTTATTGCTAACTCAAAACATACTGCTCGTCGTATTTGGCGTTGCTATCGAAGAGAAGCCACAGTCATTTACCCGCCAGTTAATATCGAGAATCTTCCTTTCTTGCCTCAAAAAGAAGATTTTTATCTAACCGTTTCCCGGCTAGTCAGTTACAAACAAGTATCTTTAATAGTCAGGGCTTTTAATAAATTGCAACTACCTTTAGTAGTAATTGGAACAGGACCAGAGATGAAAAAAATTCGGAGGATAGCAGAATCGAATATACAAATACTCGGGTGGCAACCCGATGATGTGGTAAAAAAATATATGGCTAATGCCAAAGGCTTTGTCTATGCAGCTTGTGAAGATTTTGGCATTGCTTTAGTGGAAGCGCAAGCTTGCGGCACTCCTGTCATCGCATACGGTGCAGGCGGTGCTTTGGAAACTGTGCGAGATATTCGTGAACATGGCGAACAAGGAACAGGTATCTTCTTCAAGAAGCAAACAGAGGAGGCATTGGTAGACGCAATAAAAAATTTTGAAACTTATCAAGGAAAATTTAATCCTGAGTACGCACAAGTGCATACTGCTCAATTTTCCTCACAAATGTTTGCACAGCGCTACCTTGACTTTCTAAATAAGTGTATACAAGAAAGACCATCACCTGATTGATGGTTTTGTTTTACAGGCTTTTGGAAATTTGCCCCCAGAAGCACCTCCTTTTGGCTTTAAGATTGGGACTATGTGTGGTGTGGATTGTTAAGGAGTATGATGACTGCCCAGAGCTCACTCCTCTCCGGGAAGCGATCGCGTAGTAAGCCCGGTACTGGGCGCTGTTTTTCCAGCAGCGTCAGCCCGTCTGAAGGACGGACACAACTAACTGCAGTGAGGTTACCGTTGAGCGGGAGATCGCCCTTTAAGGCGCTACGCTCTGCAAAACCGCATAGAGCGTCTTTACGCCCAACTGCAACGAATGTGGCTGCCTTATTGCCCTGGAAACGAGCTAGTGTTGCTGAGACAAACTCCTCAGCGACATACAGACGAACACGGCTTTTCTTCAAACGCGGTCAACAGAAAAAGACACCTAAAGTTCAAACCAAAGGTCTGTCTTTTCGGGTTTTAAACGGAGAGTTTACCAAGCGACTATTCGATATATTCTTTTCGCTATCGGTACTAATTCTGTTCTCCCCTGTGTACTTAATTTTGGTCTTGCTGATTGCTTTCAGTTCAGAAGGTCCAATTTTTTATATACAGGAACGGGTTGGGAAAAATTTCAAACCCTTTAATTGTATTAAGTTCCGAACAATGGTAACCAATGCCGACGAAGTTCTCGTGCAAATGATGGAAACATCTCCTCATATGCGGCAAGAATTTGAGGCGAATTTTAAGCTCAAGCATGACCCGCGAATTACGAAAATAGGTCGTTTTTTGCGAATGACTAGCTTGGATGAATTTCCTCAGTTCTGGAATGTTTTAAAAGGAGACATGAGTGTCGTCGGTCCAAGACCTCTAGTAGCAGAGGAGTTACCTAAGTATGGTTGTCACATAGATCAGATTTTAACTATCCAACCAGGAATTACTGGATTGTGGCAAGTCTCTGGACGTAACGATATTCCTTATCCGCGACGGGTTCAAATAGACTTGCATTACGCCAAATTCAGAAATTTTTGGTTAGATTTGTGGATAATTTTTAAAACCATTGGCGTTGTCATTATGCCCAAAAATAATGGAGCATACTAAACAATTCAAGAAGAAAAATTTGAAATTGATAAGCTAATGGGAAAGAGAATTCTAGTCGTTTTGCGATTGCAAATTAAATGCGCGACTGTGAACTCATGATTGATAATTCGTAATTCGTAATTGAAGTCGTCATTATGAATTACGAATTTTTCATGATAAATTGTCGCTAGGTGGCAATTTGATGACTGACTTGATGGTCGATAGGTACTTCAGGTGAATTCTCACTAGTTTTAAAATTATTTTAAAATAGGCTCAATGTGTATAAAGTTTTGATAAAGCAAAAAAAAATTACAAAATAAGGTAGAACAATCTAGATAGGGTAAAAAATCTTGCTGTAAACTAATAGATTGGCAGATTTACACATATCAATCCGTTGAACTGCAAGTAGAACTCCTAAATTTCCCGTTGGGAAATTGAATTAAGTACCTCCTAGGTTGTACCAGATCGCCTGTAGTGTTTATCTATTTCAGTAACGACAAGGGATAATTAAAGCATGACGCAAAAGAAGCGAGCGTTGATCACTGGTATTACCGGTCAAGATGGTTCATATCTGAGTGAGTTTTTGCTAGAGCAAGAATATGAAGTTCATGGTATAATACGCCGGACATCTACCTTCAACACTGATCGCATAGATCATATTTATGAAGATCCTCACAAGGAGGGAGTGCGGTTATTTTTACACTATGGCGACTTGACGGATGGTACCACGTTGCGCCGCATTCTAGAGGAAGTCCAGCCAGTAGAAATTTACAATCTGGGTGCTCAATCCCATGTACGAGTAAGCTTTGATTCTCCTGAATACACAGTCGATTCAGTAGGGATGGGAACGCTGCGTTTGTTAGAAGCAATTCGTGACTACCAGCATCGCACAGGTATTCAGGTGCGGTTCTACCAAGCAGGTTCTTCGGAAATGTTTGGTTTGGTACAAGACATCCCACAGAAAGAAACCACACCATTTTACCCCCGTAGTCCTTATGCTTGTGCTAAGGTTTACGCTCATTGGCAAACAGTCAATTACCGTGAATCCTACGGAATGTTCGCTTGTAATGGCATACTTTTTAACCATGAATCACCGAGACGAGGTGAAACGTTTGTCACGCGTAAGATTACCATGGCAGTTGCCAGAATTGTTGCTGGCAAACAGAAAAAACTTTACATGGGTAATCTTGATGCCAAGCGAGACTGGGGCTATGCTAAGGATTACGTCAAGGCAATGTGCTTGATGCTTCAGCACGATCAGCCTGACGATTACGTCATTGCTACAGGTGAAACCCATACTGTACGAGAGTTTCTTGAACTAGCGTTTGGTTATGTCAACCTTAACTGTGAAGACTACGTGGAATTTGACGAGCGCTATCTTCGTCCAGCAGAGGTAGACTTGTTAATTGGCGATTCTACTAAGGCGCAGCAAAAGTTGGGTTGGAAACCATCGGTAACATTTGAGCAACTGGTCGCCATTATGGTAGAAGCTGACCTTCAAGCATTGGGACTGACTTCACCAAATGGTAAAGTCGCAAAAGTCCTCAATGATAATGCTATGATTCGCCAAGAATTGGGTGCGCTCCATCTGTGATGTACACCGACGAGGAAAAAATATGAACGCCTTAGAATTCAAGGACAAAAGGATTCTCGTAACTGGTGGAGCTGGTTTTTTGGGGCGTCAAGTGATAGACCAGCTATGTAAGGCAGGAGCAGCTCACAATAAAATTACAGTACCGCGATCGCGATCTGGCGATTTACGTACACTGGAAAATTGCCAAAGAGCAGTGGATCAACAAGACATTGTGATCCATTTAGCAGCCCACGTCGGCGGTATTGGTCTTAACCGCGAGAAACCTGCTGAATTATTCTACGACAACTTGATGATGGGAACTCAGTTGATTCATGCATCTTATCAAGCTGGAGTAGAAAAATTTGTCTGCGTTGGTACCATCTGCGCCTATCCCAAATTTACCCCAGTCCCATTCAAAGAAGATGATCTGTGGAATGGCTATCCAGAGGAAACCAACGCCCCCTACGGAATAGCAAAAAAAGCTCTTTTAGTCCAACTGCAAGCTTATCGCCAGCAATACGACTTTAATGGCATTTACCTGCTACCTGTCAATCTATACGGACCAGAAGATAACTTTGATCCCAGAAGTTCTCACGTCATTCCTGCGCTGATTCGTAAAGTGCATGAAGCACAAATAAAGGGAGAGAAGAAAATCCCAGTTTGGGGCGATGGTAGTCCAACTCGCGAGTTTCTGTATTCAGAAGACGCAGCGCTGGGTATTGTCATGGGGACTCAATCATACAACGATCCTGAACCCGTTAACTTGGGAACAGGTTATGAAATCTCCATCCGTGACTTAATCAATCTCATTTGTGAATTGATGGAGTTTGACGGCGAAATTGTGTGGGAAACCGACAAACCCAACGGTCAACCGCGCCGCTGTTTAGATACCGAACGAGCGCATATTGCCTTTGGTTTCACTGCTCAAGTGGATTTCAAGCAAGGGTTGAAGAATACGATTGAGTGGTGGCGTAAAAACGCTGCTTAGTTTTTGTAGGTAGGGCATATGCTCTACTTACATCTGTTAGCGAACAACTGAGCCAAGTCCAATACGATCTAGCAATATAGATAAACCCAGAGACGTACCCAGCAGTAATATCCAAACTATAAGTTTCAAAATGAGAATTTCAGGAAGGCTAAATGTAGCTTCACTAAACAAGCGGATACCTATTGAAATAAGTATTTGAGAGAGAACGCCATTGATACAAAAAATACCTAGACTATACTTTGATATAGTTGAAACTATCCTCCTGAAGAATGAAGGAAATTGATTTTCCTGAATAGATGCAAAGCATAAAACCATAATAAATACACTTAATAGGCAAGAAAACATGACATAATCAAAAGGTGGTATTTCTCCTCTAAATCTCCTAAAAAACCAGTAGAATTCAAACATTTGAATGAGACAGTATGATAGAAATAAAATAATTTTTAAACGTATATTTATTTGCTGTGAAATTTTGACTATTAATGACCAATGTTCCCATAAAAACACACCCAATGCCATATACACAAACCAATACATGAATAAAGGTCTATCTATTGTCCTAAGTACCAAAAGTATCTGGTCATGATACGGACTTGATGGAATGGCATAGATGTACAGAAAAATAAATCCCTGAAGCAATATTGTTAACACAACATTCGGTAGCTTAATAAACAAGCGTCTCAACAGAATAAAGACTGGGAGAAACTGTAGTAGTACGATCAGATAGTAAGCACCTGTAAATATTTCCCCTGTCAGTATCATCCCTATTACTTCAAACCAAGAGTTTCCATTTAGGAACTTTAGTAATGCTGTTATACTGAACCAGAATAGAGTTGGGATTAAAAGACGCATCAGACGCTTTTGAATTGCAGACCAATTAGAACCTGTATGTTTAGCTAACCCTCTTTCAAAGAGTAAAAAAGAAATTGTCAAAAAGACTGGAACACAGAATCTCAAGGGGGAAAAGAGCAAATCTATAGATAGTTGACTAGCTGCATAGCTTGTCTTTGGTACAATAATTGAGTGAAAGGAGACTACTGCTGTCATACTCATTGCTTTTAGTAAATCAAGCGAGAATAGCCTACCTGATATTTGGTGAGATGATGGTTCTAGTGATGATGAACGATGAGATAAATGTTCTGTCATTTTTATTGATTGCCCCCTTTCTTCAAAGAGAGCTTAACTATACCCATTAACAGAGAAGGAATACGACCTTTAGAAAAAATAGACAGAGCTACTGCGTAAAGCAAAACGAGAATAACTGGTTGCATATAAGCACGTAGATGCTCGGGAAAAGGAATAGTAAATGTTAGCAATAATGCAAGACTAATTGTAAAATTTGGCAATAAGATTGACTGAATCAGAAGTTCGATTTTCCACCCAGCAGCACGACAAGTTGCCAGCCAGAACCAAATGCTTGCACCAACTCCCATCACTAATGCAACAGCGATCGCAACTCCTTGAGTTCCTCCTAAAGTGGCTCCGAGAAAATAGGAAGCAACAGAAATTGGCACTAACGCCCAGTTGATCACTGCATTTGTTACAGGTTTGTCTAAAGCAGTTAGGGTAGTTCCCAGAATCGCCATGAACCCTCTAGCATAGGCAAAAATGAGGATAATTTGGAACAGACTCACGGCATCTACCCAAGCTCGACCATATACTAAAGGAATGATCCAGGGTGCTACGACCAGCGCCACAGAGTAGATTGGAGCAAAAAGCACAGCATACATTTCCAATGCCCGACAAAGATAAACCTTCTTACCCTCATTGTCTTGCTGCGACAGCACTGAAAAAATCACTCGATTAACTTGTGATAGGGCATATACGGGCATCATTGCTAGTTGGTAAGCCAGGTTGTAATATCCAAGCGCTTGTGTACCGAGCAATCTGCCGATAGTCAAATTGTCAGCATTTGTATTTATAGCAACAGCAACGTTACTCCCAAGAATTCCGGCAATGAATTTTCTCACCTCACCGACAGCAACTGGATCTAGTTTGAAACTGTAAGCGAAACGGTATCCACTGAAGGAACGCTTGAGCAAGCTATCTACCAACGCCATCGCCACTTCTCCAACAGCAAAAGACCAGACTCCTCCTCCAAAGAAAGCACAAAAGGTCGCACCACCAACTCGTGCAAAGTTGGCAAAACCATCACAGATAGCTAGCTCTTTAAACTTCATTTGCCGTTGCATAACCGCAGTATGAGAACCTGCTCCCGCACCAATTAAAAAAGACAATCGCTGAAAAAGCACTCAGGGGAAATAGCACAGGTACATTAAAGAATAGAGAAAGTGGAAAACCTGCAAGAGTTTGCAAGAGAAACAAACCGATAGATATGTTGACACCCAAAC
>JAAUSC010000136.1 GCA_012031965.1 Scytonema sp. RU_4_4 | reverse complement strand
TTAGAAGGTAAAGTCCAAAAAAGAAAACGCCTGCAAAAATGAAATCAATTGAAAATAATTAAGTTAAAAAATTATGAATTTTTCAACATTTTCATATTCTAGAAACGGTTCAGAAATCGCAATTATAGGATTAGCAGGTAGATTCTCTAAAGCTAAAAATCTTGATGAATTTTGGCAAAATTTACGAAACGGTGTAGAATCAATATCTTTTTTTACTGACGAAGAACTATTATCTTCAGGAATAGATGCTCCTGTATTTAACGACCCTAATTATGTTAGAGCAAAAGCAGTATTAGAAGACGCAGAGCTTTTTGACGCTTCATTTTTTGGCTTTAATCCAAGAGAAGCGGAAATTACTGATCCACAACACCGTATTTTTTTAGAGTGTGCATGGGAAGCCCTAGAAAACGCAGGATACAAACCTGGAACAGATAAAGGTTCAATAGGTGTTTTTGCAGGAGCTAACTTGAGCAGCTATTTACTTAACGCTTATTTAAATCGAAAGATTCTCTGTGTGGATGAACACCAGGTAGCAATCGCTTGTGATAAAGATTACCTTTCTACACGTGCTTCTTATAAACTTAATCTAACTGGACCCAGTTATACAGTTCAAACCGCCTGCTCAACATCATTAGTCGCCGTTCATTTAGCTTGCCAAAGCTTATTAAATGGAGAGTGTGATGTAGCTTTAGCTGGAGGTATTTCAATAAGTGCATCAAGAAAAGAAGGTTATTTTTATACACAGGGAGGTATATTGTCTCCGGATGGACATTGCCGCGCCTTTGATGCCAAAGCACAGGGAACAGTGGGCGGAGAAGGAGTGGGAATCGTGGTGTTAAAGAGATTGGATGATGCCATAACTGATAGAGATTCTATTCATGCCGTTATTAAAGGTTCTGCTATAAATAATGACGGTTCAAAAAAAGTTAGCTACACAGCACCCCGTATGGACGGTCAAGCTAAAGTTATCAAAACGGCTCAAGTTGTGGCAGAGATTGAGCCAGAAACGATAACTTATATTGAAGCTCACGGGACGGGAACGTCTTTAGGAGACCCAATTGAAATCGCTGCACTAACGCAAGCATTCCAAAGAAGTACACAAAAGAAAGGCTTCTGTGCGATTGGTTCCTTAAAAACAAATATTGGGCACTTGGATGCAGCTGCTGGTGTTGCAGGTTTAATTAAAACCGTCTTAGCTCTTAAACACAAACAAATTCCTCCTAGCCTACATTTTGAGGAGCCAAACCCTCAAATTGATTTCGCTAACAGTCCTTTTTATGTCAACAATAAACTTTCCGAATGGAAAGCAGACAAACATCCTAGACGTGCAGGAGTTAGTTCTTTTGGTATTGGCGGTACCAATGCCCATATCATTTTAGAAGAAGCTCCAGTTTTTACAACCAAAGAAAGTCCTTCTCGCCCCTGGCAGTTGTTGGTTATCTCAGCAAAAACAGAAACAGCACTGGAATCTGCGACAACAAATTTAGCTAATTATCTAGTACAGAATCCCCATTTGAATCTGCTTGATGTAGCTTATACCCTGCAAGTTGGTCGCCGAAATTTTGACTATCGTCGAGTGTTGCTGTGTCAAGATATTCCAGATGCTGTAAAAACACTAACAGCGCCAAACCAACAAGGAGTTTGGAGCAATTTTTCAGAAATCCGTAACAATCCAATCGTGTTTATGTTTCCCGGACAGGGAGCGCAGTATGTAAACATGGGACGAGAATTATATGAAACAGAACCGATTTTTCAGGAACAAGTTGATTACTGCTGCAAATTGCTGAAACCGCATTTAAATTTAGACCTTAAAGATATACTTTATCCCTCGACAGTAGAAATTGCACAAGAACAACTTAAACAAACTTCCATAACACAACCCGCACTATTTGTCATTGAATATGCGCTTGCTAAACTATGGATAACATGGGGCGTCCATCCACAAGCAATGATTGGTCACAGCATCGGCGAGTATGTAGCTGCTTGCATTGCAGGTGTCTTCTCTTTAGAAGAGGCACTAAGTTTAGTTGCAATTCGCGGACAACTCATGCAACAACTTGAACCAGGGTCGATGCTTTCCGTTTCTCTCTCTGCTAAAGAAATACAACCTATGTTGGGTTCAGAACTTTCTTTAGCAGCTAGCAATGCACCATCCCTTTGTGTGGTTTCAGGTGCTACTAATGCGGTAGAAGGATTACAAAATCGTTTGACAGAGCAAAGTGTGGATTGTCGCCGTCTGCATACATCTCATGCTTTTCATTCCCACATGATGGGGCCTATTGTAGAGCCATTTCTGCAGCAAGTGAGAAAAGTCAACCTGAAACCACCTCAAATTCCTTTTGTATCCAACGTTACCGGAACTTGGATTACGGTAGAGCAGGCGACTGACCCTGACTACTGGGCTAGACACCTACGGCAACCTTTATTGTTTAATGAGGGAATTGCGGAATTGCTCCAACAACCAGAGCGAATCCTTTTGGAAGTTGGTCCAGGGCGGACATTAACGACCTTAGCCAAACAACAGCTGCTTTCATCGGCTGTGGCATTAACTTCCCTGAGACATCCCCAAGAGCAAGTTTCAGATGTAGCATTTTTGCTCAATACTCTCTCTCGGCTTTGGCTAACAGGATTACAAGTAAACTGGGCAGGCTTTTATACTCACGAGCAGCGCAGACGTATTCCTTTGCCTACGTATCCTTTTGAGCGTCAGCGTTACTGGATGGAGGCTAACTCCGAAACTGCATTATCCACGGTATGGCAAAAATCATTAGGTAAAAAGCCAGATATTGCCGATTGGTTTTATATCCCAGTATGGAAACAATCTACACCACTTGAATTTTTCCAAGGGAAGGAACTAGCGACTGGGCAAAACACCTGTTGGTTAGTTTTTATCGATGACTATGGAGTTGGAAGCGAAGTTGCCAAACAACTCGAACAGCAAAGTCAAGATGTTATTACAGTTAGGGTCGGAGAAGAATTTACTAAGCTTAACGAATATGCATATATTATTAACCCCCGGCAAAGCAATGACTACGATGCTTTGCTTCAAGAACTCCAAAGACAGAGTTTGACTCCAAATGCGATCGCTCACTTTTGGAGCGTTACACCAAATGATACGTTACCCTGCAATGAGTTCAAAGAACAAACGCAATTATCGTATCAGTTTTTTGAACATTGCCAGAATCTCGGCTTTTGGAGTTTGTTGTATTTGACACAGGCATTAGGAAGGCAAAGTATTAGCGATTCTCTGAAGCTGAGGATTGTAACTAACAATGTACATAATGTCATCGGCGACGAGAATTTACGCCCAGAGAAAGCAACGCTCTTGGGACCGTGTAAGATAATTCCAAAAGAATATCCAAACATTAATTCCTGTATTATCGATGTAGTAATTCCTGCTTCTAACATCCTACCAACACAAAAATTTATCGACTATCTGATTACTGAATTGACAACACAGCAAACTGATAATATAGTTGCTTACCGTGGATATCATCGCTGGATTCAAACCTTTGAAACTGTCCGTCTGGATGAAAGCACCCCAGGTAAAACTAAGTTAAAGCAAGGAGGAGTTTACTTAATTACTGGTGGACTTGGTGGTATAGGTTTGGTGTTGGCGGAATATTTAGCGAAGACAATACAAGCTAAGTTAATTTTAATTGGAAGAAAGGGATTACCTGAGCGATCGCAGTGGGAGCAATGGCTAGAAGCTCATGATAGTCAAGATCCTGTTAGCCACAAGATACAAAAAATGCTAGCACTTGAAGAGTTGGGGTCACAGGTTGAGGTTAAAAGTGCTGATGTAGCCAGCTACGAAGAAATGCAGGTAGCCGTTGCTGAAGCTTTAGAAAAATTTGGTCAAATCAATGGTGTTATCCATGCAGCAGGTATTGCTGGTGGTGGCGTGATTCAACTAAAAACAGAGGATATCGCAAACAGCGTATTAGCACCAAAAGTCAAGGGTACATTAGTATTAGAGGAGATTTTAAACTTAAAAAATATTAATTTAGATTTCTTTGTGCTTTGTTCATCCCAAAGTTCTATCTTGAGTGAATTTGGACAGGTAGATTATTGTGCAGCTAATGCGTTTCTGGATGTTTATGCACATTATCATGCTTCTAAATCTGACCAATTTACAGTGGCAATCAACTGGGATACTTGGCAAGAAGTAGGAATGGCAGTAGAGACAGCACTACCAGAACAATTAAAACACCAACGTGAAGAGAATCTCAAAAAAGGAATACTACCTCAAGAAGGTGCCGATGTTTTTAATCGCATTTTGCTAAGTAGCTTGCCTCATGTTGTTGTGTCAACGCAAGACTTCCAAACGGTAATAAAACAGAACAATTATTTCAATTATCTGGAAGAAGGATTAACACTTTTAGAAGAGAAATCAGCTTCAGCAAGCCTCTCTAAACAAAGCCATCCTCGTCCTAATCTACGTAATGATTATGTTGCTCCTCGTAATGAAGTTGAAGTAACTATTGCTAAAGTCTGGCAACAAATTCTTGGAATTAATAAGGTAGGTATTCATGATAGCTTTTTTGATTTGGGAGGAGATTCCCTGATTGGTATCCAGCTAATTTCCCAGATTCACAAAAAATTCGAGGTGGAACTATCCATCCGTTACATCTTTGAGGCACCCACTATAGCCGAGCTTGCACTGATTGTTGAAGCAATAATCATTAGGGAGATAGGAAAATTAACTGAAGACGAAATTGAAGAGCTTGTTTGAGTGATTCAGGAATAAGCATTCATAACGGTCAGCGAACGCCGCTACAAATTGCCGAATAATTTGGAGATTGTCCATCAAAGTAAGGATAAATAATTAAACAAAGTATGTCAAGTTTTGTAAAGTTATCTGCACACACACTGAGTTAAGGGAAAACCTAGCAAATGGACATAAGCAAAGAGGAAATAATCGCACAAAGATCTATGCTTTCAGCCAAAAGACGGCTGCTTCTGGAAAAGCGGTTGCAAGGTAAAATCGAGACTAATTCTCGATTGAAAATTATTCCTCGACGTTCCAACGCTAATCCTGTACCTCTTTCCTTTGCCCAGAAGCGACTGTGGTTCCTTGCCCAGTTAGAGCATGATAGCTCATACAACGAGCCCAAAGTCTTGCGCCTGCAAGGTTCGCTCAACGTAGCCGCCCTACAGCAAAGCTTCAACGAAATCGTGCGACGCCACGAAGTCTTACGAACCACATTTGCTATAGTGCAGGAGCAACCAGTTCAGGTGATTGCCCCTACCCTGAACTTGATCATACCAGTGATAGATCTGCAAGAATTTCCTTCAGACGAGAGGGAAGCCGAAGTACGGCGGTTAGCCAATGAGTCTGCCCAGCAACCTTTTGACTTAGCCAAAGATCCCTTACTGCGAGTAAGTTTGTTGCAATTGGGCGAAACCGAGTATGTGCTGCTATTGATCGTACACCACATCGTCTTTGACCATTTGACTCTGGGAATCTTTATCAAAGAACTCACGGTACTCTATAAAGCTTTCTCCAAAGGTGAGCCTTCGCCGATGTCAGAACTCCCAATCCAGTACGCAGACTTTGCTGTCTGGCAGCAGCAGTGGCTACAGGGAGAGAAGTTAGAGGTTCAGCTGTCCTACTGGAAGCAGCAACTAAACGGCGCTCCGGCAGCGCTGGATTTACCAACTGATCATCCTCGTCCAGCAATTTGGAGCAACCAAGGCGCGAGGCAATCTCTGGTGATGCCCAAATACTTAACCGATGCTCTTAATGCTCTAAGCCAGCAGCAGCAAGCAACTTTATTCATGACTCTGCTGGCAGCTTTAAACACGTTGCTTTATCGCTACACCAACCAAGAGGACATCTTGGTTGGCACTACTATCTCTGATCGCAATCGAGCCGAACTTGAGGATCTGATTGGATTTTTCATCAATACGCAGGTGATGCGCACTGATCTATCCGGTAATCCACCTTTCAAAATGTTATTGCAGCGGGTGCGGGAAGTGGCCTTAAGAGCTTATGAGCATCGGGATTTGCCTTTTGAAAAGCTGGTAGACGAACTGAATATAGAGCGGAATCTAAGTCAAAACCCTCTGTTCCAGGTAGCGTTCGTTCTCGAGCACAATAACACAACACAGTCGCTAGAACTGCCAGGTCTGACCCTGAGACCTCTAGAGATTTATAGTGGAACAGCAAAATTTGACCTGACTTTATTTATAGCAGACACTAAGCAAGGGTTGATTGCTACCCTGGAATACAGCACCGAGTTGTTTAATGCAGCTACTATTACTAGGATGCTGAGGCATTTCCAAACCTTGCTAGAAGGTATTGTGGCAGATCCTAACCAGCGCCTTTCAAACTTGCCGCTCTTAACAGAAGCAGAACGGCAGACTCTGCTGGTGGATTGGAATAACACCCAAACTGACTATCCCCAGGAACAATGTATTCATCAGTTGTTTGAAGCTCAAGTAGAACGGACGCCCGATGCAGTCGCAGTGGTGTTTGAAGACCAGCAGCTAACCTATCAAGAACTGAATGCAAACGCAAATCAACTGGCGCACTACTTGCAAAACTTGGGAGTGGAACCAGAGGTACTGGTGGGTATTTGTGTAGAGCGATCACTCTTAATGGTCATCGGACTATTAGCTATCCTCAAAGCAGGTGGTGCTTATGTACCCCTTGATCCCACTTATCCCAAAGAACGCTTAGCTTTCATGTTAGAAAACTCTCAACCAAGCGTGTTGTTAACACAACAGCACCTAGTAGAGAGTCTACCAAATCATAAGGCTAAAATCGTTTGCTTAGACAGTAACTGGGAACTCATCGCTCAACAGAGCATAAAAAACCCTGGAAGCAACATCACCTGCGATAACCTTGCTTACGTCATCTACACCTCTGGCTCTACGGGTAGACCGAAAGGTGCAATGAATACCCATCAGGCAATTTGCAATCGCTTAGTTTGGATGCAAGACACTTATCAATTAACAGCAGCAGATAAGGTTTTGCAGAAGACACCCTTTAGCTTCGATGTATCAGTCTGGGAATTTTTCTGGCCGTTGATGACAGGTGCATCTTTAGTGGTAGCTCAACCAGAGGGACATCGAGACACTAACTACTTAGTGAATGTGATAACACAGCAGCAAATAACTACCATACATTTTGTCCCTTCCATGCTGCAAGTGTTTCTAGAAGCAGAAAATATTGAAACTTGTAAATGTCTCAAACGGGTGATAGCGAGTGGCGAAGCGTTATCAGTTCAACTGCAAAAACGCTTCTTTAATCGTCTTTGTGCTGAATTACACAATCTCTATGGTCCAACGGAAGCTGCCGTAGATGTCACTTATTGGGCGTGCGTACACCAAAGCAGTACTCAAGAAAATACCGGCATCGATCAAAACACAGTTCCTATCGGTCATCCGATTGCCAATATCCAGATTTATTTACTTGATGAGGATCTAAACCCTGTTCCTGTGGGCGTAACGGGCGAAGTGTATATCGGTGGTATAGGAGTGGGTAGGGGCTATCTGAACAGTCCTGAACTAACAGCAGAAAAATTCATCCCCAACCCCTTTAGCGACTTTTCAGCAGCACGTCTGTACAAAACGGGAGACCTAGCACGCTATCTGCCCAATGGAGAAATAAAGTACATTGGTCGTATTGACTACCAAGTGAAAGTCCGTGGTTTTCGCATCGAACTTAGAGAGATAGAGGCACTCATCAGTCCACACCCAGCAGTACGAGAAACTGTAGTTGTCGTTCGCTCAGAGTCAGCAGATTCTCAACGAATAGTTGCCTATGTTGTTCCTCAAAAAGAGCAAACACTAACAATTACTGAATTGCGAGACTTTCTAGAGTCAAAGCTGCCCAATTACATGGTGCCAGCAGCTTTTGTCATGCTAGAGGCGCTACCGCTAACACCTAATGGTAAAGTAGATCGCAAAGCGTTGCCTGCACCAGATAGTCTTCGCCTACAGTTGGAAACAACTTACATCAAACCACAAACTGATTTAGAAAAATCCATCGCCACTGTTTGGCAAAAAGCACTTAACGTAGAAAAGGTTGGTATTCACGATAACTTCTTTGACCTTGGTGGACATTCATTATTGATGATTCAGATTCATAGCCAATTGCGTCAAATATTCCAAGCAGATCTCTCAATGGTCGAACTCTTCAGATATCCGACTATTAGCTCCTTAGCAGAATTCCTCAATCAAGCAAACAAAAATGAACCATCATCTTTTCATCAGACTGACGTCAGAACTGAACAGTTACAAGACGGTAAAGCTCGTATCAAACAATTTTTAACAATTAGTAAGAAAGTTAAATAAACATGAGTACTCCGGTAGAATTAAGTCGGAATGGTTTAGAAGTAGCCATCATTGGCATGGCAGGTCGTTTTCCTGATGCCAAAAATATTGAGGAATTTTGGCACAATCTGCAACATGGTGTGGAATCAATAACTTCTTTCACAGATGAGGAACTGATATTTTCAGGAATAGACCCTGCCATGCTGAATGATCCTCAGTATGTAAAATCTAGAGCTACATTAGAAGACGTAGAATTATTTGATGCTTCTTTCTTTGGTTTCAATCCTAGAGAAGCCGAAATTATAGATCCTCAACAACGTCTCTTTCTGGAGTGTGCTTGGGAAGCTCTGGAAAATGCTGGTTATGATTCTAAAAAGTACAAAGGTTTGGTTGGGGTTTATGCTGGCGCAGGTGTCAACAGTTATGTGTTTAATCTGTATTCAAATCTAAATATTAGAAATTCCGTTGATGATTTGCAACTTCTCCTTGCAAATGATAAAGATTTCCTAACCACACGGGTCTCTTACAAATTAGACCTTGAAGGACCTTCTATTGATATTCAAACGGCTTGTTCAACCTCATTAGTTGCTGTACATTTTGCTTGTCGAAGTTTGTTAAGTGGTGAATCTGATATTGCCTTGGCTGGTGGTGTTGCAATCAGTTCGTCACGAAAAGCAGGATACTTATATAAAGAAGGAGGAATTGCATCTCCCGATGGACACTGTCGTGCCTTTGATGCAAAAGCTAAGGGATCTGTGGGCGGCGAGGGTGTAGGCATTGTAGTGTTGAAGCGATTGGAAGAGGCAATTGCCGATGGTGATCGCATTCATGCTGTAATCAAAGGTTCAGCTATCAATAATGATGGTTCATTCAAAGTTAGCTACACAGCACCGCGTATCGACACCCAAGCAAAGGTCATTAGAACAGCCCAAGTAGTAGCCGAGGTGGAACCTGAAACTATCACTTATGTTGAGGCTCACGGCACGGGAACGTCTTTAGGAGATCCCATTGAAATTGCCGCCTTAACACAAGCTTTTCAGGCGAGTACTCAGAAGAAAGGATTCTGCGCCATTGGTTCAGTAAAAACCAACATTGGGCATTTGGACATTGCCTCTGGTGTGACGGGATTAATCAAAACCATCCTAGCCCTCAAGCACAAACAGATACCTCCGAGCTTGCACTTTGAGCAGCCTAATCCTGAAATTGACTTTGCTAATAGTCCTTTCTACGTCAATACTACACTTTCTGAATGGGAAACGAATGGAACTCCTCGACGTGCAGGAGTTAGTTCCTTTGGGATAGGGGGAACAAATGCCCATGTCATTCTTGAAGAAGCCCCGGTTATCGAAGTATCAAGTCCCTCTCGTCCTTGGCAACTGTTGATGCTATCCGCTAAAACCAGTTCAGCTCTGGAAACGGCTACGGCAAATCTAGCTAATTACCTCCAACAGCATCCCGATTTTAACCTTGCTGACGTAGCTTACACATTGCAGGTTGGGCGACGGGCTTTCAATCGTCGGCGTACAGTTGTTTGCCGTTCAATTGAAGATGCTGTAAACGCACTTGCTGATCCAAACAGAGTTGTCACCAGTATTCAGGAAACTCAGGAACGCTCCGTTGCCTTTATGTTTTCTGGACTGGGAACTCACTACGTTAATATGGCTCTTGAACTTTACCAAACTGAACCGACATTTCGCACCTCAGTTGACGAATGCTGTTTGCTCCTAAGACCACACCTTGGGCTGGATTTGCAAGATGTATTATATCCCAGTAGAAACAGTGAAAATCTAAATAAGCAAAAACAAAACACTCTCTCTACTGGGTTAGACTTGCGAAAAATGTTAGGTCGTGGGGCAGAACAAGCAGATGCCGTAACTCAAAAACTGAATCAAACTTTTCTCACCCAACCAGCTATATTTGTCATTGAATATGCTTTAGCTCAGTTGTGGATATCGTGGGGAATTCGTCCTGCCGCAATGATTGGCTACAGCATAGGTGAATATGTAGCGGCAACTCTAGCGGAGGTTTTATCTCTGGAAGACGCTTTAACGCTGGTAGCCAAAAGAGCGAAAATGATTCAAGAATTGCCAGAAGGAGCAATGCTTGCAGTTCCTCTTTCAGAGGAGGAAATACAACCTCTCCTGAATGAGAAACTCTCGTTGTCTGCAATCAACGGCTCATCCTTGTGTGTAATTGCAGGTTCCACAGATGCTGTCGAGGAATTGGAACAACAGTTGAGTGAAAGAGGTTTGGTTGGTCGGCGTTTACAGACTTCTCATGCCTTTCATTCTGTAATGATGGAGGCGAACGCACCTGCCTTTGGCAATTTAGTCAAAACATTTAGCCTTAAACCTCCGAAAATTCCCTATATTTCTAACGTCACGGGAACCTGGATTACAGCAGAGCAAGCAACAGATCCCAGTTATTGGGTTAAGCACCTCTGTCAAGCAGTACGCTTTGCTTCGGGAGTGCAACAGTTGTGGCAAAAAGACAATTCAATTTTATTAGAGGTAGGTCCTGGTCAAGCATTAATTAGTTTCGCATCCCAATGTCTAGAAAGTGACAATAGAGCTAAATCGGTGATGCTCCCCACCCTACGGCATGCCTACGAGCAACAGTCAGATGTCGCCTTTTTAATGAATACATTGGGTCGCCTTTGGCTGGCTGGGGTAGAAGTAGATTGGTCTAATTATTATACCCATGAACGACGCCATCGCATCCCCTTACCGACGTATCCTTTTGAGCGCCAGCGTTACTGGATTGATGCCAATCCTGAAGCTAACTTAGCGGCACAAGCACAACAAGCATTACACAAAAAACCGAATATTGCCGATTGGTTTTATATCCCTTCCTGGAAGCGCTCTCCCCACTTACCATCAAAGTCATCACAAAAACTATGTTGCTTAGTCTTTGTTGATACTCTTGGAGTTGGTTCGCAAGTTGCACAACAGTTGAAATTACAGGGTCATGATGTCATAACCGTAGAAATTGGAGAGCAATTTACCAAGTTAGGTGATCGGGCTTACGCAATTAATCCCCAAACCAGTAGTGATTATGATACTTTGCTGGCAGAACTTAGCAGATTGGATGTCAACCCAAATCCGTTCGCGAAGCGTGCCGGATGGCATTTCGCTCACTTTTGGGGCGTTACGGCAAATGATAACTTACCTTCCAATGAGCAAGTAGGACAAGCAAAATCATCGCATCAGTTCTTTGAAGATATCCAAATTTTGGGTTTCTGGAGTTTGCTATTCCTAGCGCAAGCTTTGGGAAGACAGAATATTTCCGATGCTTTGAAATTAACAGTTGTAACAAGTAATGTACATGATGTAACTGGCGAGGATAGTTTATGTCCTGAAAAAGCAACATTACTAGGACCATGTAAGGTAATTCCCCTCGAATACCCCAAGATAAATTGTTCTACTATTGACATAGTAATTCCTTCTTGTGAAAACTCATCAGCAGCAAAACTCCTAGATTTTCTCGTCACAGAAATTACTTCCCAAACAACCGATGACACAGTAGCCTATCGGGGTCATCATCGTTGGGTGCAAACTTTTGAACCAGTGCGGCTCGAGCGAGAGATTGTGAGTAAACCCAAGTTAAAAGAAGGAGGAGTTTATTTAATTACCGGGGGACTTGGTGGTATTGGCTTGGTATTAGCAGAAAATTTAGCTCAGACAGCACAGGCTAAATTAATTCTTGTTGGACGGAAAGGGCTACCTGAACGCTCACAGTGGCAACAATGGTTAGAGACTCATGACAACCAAGATAGTGTTAGCCGTAAAATTGAAAAAGTGCTGGCACTTGAGAAATTAGGAGCTACTGTTCAAGTTCACAGTGCCGATGTAGCAAATCTTGGGCAAATGCAAGCGGTAGTTGCTCAAGTGTTCAAACAATGTGGTCGTATCGATGGTGTCATTCATGCAGCAGGGATTGCTCCAGGTGGCTTGATTCAACTCAAGACAAGGGATATGGCAAACAGCGTACTAGCAGCCAAAGTTAGGGGAACGCTAGTACTAGAGGAAGTTTTAAAAGATTCCAACTTAGATTTCTTTGTGCTTTGTTCATCCCACGCTTCTATCTTAGGAGAACTGGGACAAGTGGATTACTGCGCTGCAAATACTTTTCTTGACACATACGCCCACTATTGTGCCTGTAAATCGAGTCAATTGACAGTATCAATTAATTGGGGTACTTGGCAAGTAGGAATGGCAGTCGAGACTGTAATGCCAGATGAAATTAAGCAGATACGCGAAGAAGCTATCCTCAAAGTAGGAATGACACCTCAAGAAGGTATTAATGCTTTTCATCGAATTTTAGAAAGTAAATTGCCTAATATAGTTGTATCGACACAAGATTTCACAGCTTTAATTAAACAAAGTAAATTCGTTCAACCTGTGGAAGAGGAATTGGCAATATTAGAAGAGAAATTAGTTTCAGCAAATATTACTTTACCAAATCATCCCCGTCCTAATTTGGAGAATGATTACGTAGCTCCTCGTAATGAAGTTGAAGAAAATTTGACTCAAATTTGGCAACAACGTCTTGGTATAGAACAAGTGGGAATTCATGATAACTTTTTTGAATTAGGAGGTGATTCTGTTCTCGCAATTCAAGTTATTGCCAAAGCGAATAAATTAGGCTTAAAGTTAACTGCTCAACAAATGTTTCAGCATCAAACTATTGCTGAATTAGCAACAGCAGCATCTATGCTAGAAACAAAACGAACTGAACATCCTTTACAAGCAGGAGAAGTATACCTCACACCCATCCAGCATCGGTTCTTTGCCCAAAACCAGCCAGATGTAAATTCCTTTAACCAGTCCTTACTGTTGGAGGTACAGCCAACCTGCGATCCCAAGCTATTAGAGCAGGCTGTAAGATATGTCATTCAATACCACGATGTATTTCGTCTACGTTTTATTCAAACAGAATCTGGCTGGCAACAAATTGAAGCTAATACTAATGATTTAGATGTAATAGAATACGAGTATGTAAATTTAACTTTAGAACAGGAACATGCTTTGGAGTCTAAGATTATAGAAATACAAAGTAACTTAAACTTAAGAGAAGGTTCGCTTGTAAAAGTTGCTTTTCTTGAATTGCGATCGCAGAAAACTAGCTACCTTATAATTGCCATGCACCCTCTTTTAATAGATGCATTTTCTTGGCAAATTTTGCTAGAAGATTTACAAACAGCCTATCAGCAACTCAGCCAAACAAAAGCGATACATCTGCCTGATAAAACTACTTCATTCAGACAGTGGGCACAGCGTATCCAAGATTATGCTGATACTCCAGAAGTTATGCGTGAGCAAAAATACTGGCTAGCAAAAGCCCAAAAACCTTTCCGCATTCTGCCTGTTGACTATCCTGGTAAGGAAAAGATGGGGGCAAATGTTGACATCGTATCAATCTCTCTAGGTAAAACACAAACACAAGCCTTATTAAAAAATGTCAATAAGGCTTATAATACTCAAATAAACGATGTTCTACTCACAGCATTAGTGCAAGCATTTGCAAAGTGGACGGGAGAGCCACAACTATGGGTAGATGTCGAAGACAATAGTCGAGAGAAAATCTTCAAAAATTTAAGTGATATATCCCTATCCCGTACAGTCGGTTTACTTACAACTTGCTTCCCTGCCAATTTGGATATAACAGAAGCTCCCGATGAAGGAAGTGCATTGGTAGCAGTCAAAGATTATTTGCGTACTATTCCAAATCGAGGTACTGGGTATGATCTACTTCGCTATATAAGTAGTAATCAAGAGATTAAATCAGAGCTAAAATCCTTTCCTCAACCTCAAGTAAGTTTTAAATACTTAGGTAATTTTGACCAACTTCTTTCCCAGTCATCTTTATTTAATTTAACCCAGCAGCACCTAAAACTGAATCAAAGCTCAAGTGCAAATCGGTTTTACTTATTGGAAACAAATGGAGTTATTGTTCAAGAACAGTTGCAATTGAATTGGATTTACAGTACAGAAGTTCATCACCGAGAAACAATTGAAACATTATCGTCAAATTACATTAAGGCTCTACAAAATATTATTGCTCATTGTCAGTCTCTCGAAGGACAAAAATTTACATCTTCTGACTTCCCAAGGGCAAACTTGAGTCAAAAAAACTTAGATAAACTTCTAGCAAAAATCAACCAAGCAAATGAGGAATAAGCATAATGAAAGCAGAAAATATAGAGGACATATATAAGCTTACACCCGTGCAAGAAGGTATGCTATTCCATTCTTTGTACGAGAAGGAATCATCATTATATTTTTTCACATTCCCATAGGTTTACGTGGTAATCTAAATGTCAAGGCTTTTGAAGAAGCATGGCAACAAGTTGTAGATAGACACGGAATCTGGCGCACAGGGTTTTACTGGGAAGACATTGAGAATCCCTTACAAGTTGTCTATAAAAAGGTAAAAATTTCCTTAAACCAATATGATTGGCGCGGTATTGAGCAAGCAGAACAGGAAGAGCGATTGAAATCGTTTTATGATAGCGATCGCAAGTTATATTTTGACTTTTCGCAGCCATGTCTAATGCGTCTAACTTTAATTCGTCTTGCCGATGACTACTATGAATTTATTTGGAGTCTTCATCATATAGCTACAGATGGATGGTCTTCTGCGATAATATTGGATGAGTGCCTACAAATTTACGAAGCACTTTGTGGAGGTAGAGAAATAAGATTTGCATTGAATCGTCCTTTTCGCGATTATATCGACTGGTTACAGGAGCAGGACATAGAAAAAACCAAAACTTTCTGGAGACAAACATTAGCGGGAATTAAAGCACCAACACCTTTAACTTATATAGAGAATAAACAGTTAACATTGAAAGAAGAAAGGTACGATCAAGAAAAATTTAAGCTATCAAAAGAAGGAACAAAAGCACTATTATCTTTTATTGCAAAAAATCGTTTAACTCTAGCTGTATTAATTAATGGGATTTGGTCTATTCTCCTTAGTCGTTATACTTGTCGTAGCAACATAGTCTACGGCTGTACTGTCACCGGAAGACCAGTAGACTTAGCTGAAGTCGAATCAATGGTGGGTATATTTATAAACACCTTACCCATGAATTTGAAGTTAAATGTAGAACAAGATTTTTTGTCATGGCTTCAAACTATTCAGACTCAATTAGTGGAATTACGTCATCATGAATACACTTCACTTACACAAATTCAAGGGTGGAGCGAAGTACCCCGAGATTTACCTTTGTTTGAAAGTTTTGTTGTAGTTGAGAACGTTCCAGATAGTCAATCTGTACTAGGTTGGAAAGGAAATTTAGAAATCATTACAGATAAAGGTGAGTATTTCAGAACCAATTATCCTTTAAATTTAGTTATATATCCGGAATCAGAAATTATAGTGGCAATTTCATATGACTGTCGGAGATTTGATATTGCTACAATTTCTGGAATACTTACAGATTTTCAAATAGTCTTAGAATACATAATGGCTAATCCTTTTGTCAAAATTAAAGATTTATCATTTTCAACAGCAAGACAACAGCAAGTATCAAAATGTTTAGAAAAAGAAGCTGTATTATTTGATTGGTAATTAGCTCAAATTCGTTAATAAACATACTAATTTAGTGAGTAAATTCACAGACAATACAAATAGGTGTAACTCTATGTGTAATTAAATAATTACATCAATATCCTGAGAATTTAAAGTATAAAGTATTAAATAGGATTCAAGTATGATAACTGTATCTGAAATAGAAAGAAGATACAAACTTTCAAGTAATGAATTTACCAAAGATTATGTTGAGAAAGGAAAACCAGTCATAATCTCCGGAGTTACCCCTAACTGGAATAGCTTTAGTAAATGGTCTTTAAAATACTTGAAACACTTATCACCTTCTCTGAATATTTACGCAAAAAAATTTAGTGATAAGGGAATTGAAGTATGTAGCCTGACAATGGAAAAATATATAGAATTAATAGAAAATTATGAAGCTGATTCTCTGAATAGTCCTTCACCACCATATTGCCACGACCTACCTTTATTTAGCTTAATACCTTCATTAATAGAAGACGCTCAACCATTTCCCTTAGATTATTTACCAAAATGGTATTGGCACAAATGGTGGCGTTACTGTCAGTTTTTCTTGGGTTGTTCTAATAGTATTACTCCACTACATTTTGATTGTCTTCTTACTAACAACATTTTTTTTCAAATTGTTGGACGCAAACAATTTACCATACTACTACCTGAAGATGCCAAATATTGTTATCGCAAGGGCTGGCGATGGTTTCTTGTGAATCCAGAAAATCCAGATTTTAATAAATATCCTGAATATAAAAATGCCAGACCAATCAGATTTATTGTAAATCCTGGAGATATTTTATATATGCCTCCTGGAACATTACATCATGTTAGAAGCTTAGATATGTCAATTTCTTTTAATATCGATTGGCACACTCGAAAAAGCTCATTGAATGCTCTAGCCGCTAGTATAAAGGGTATGCCCATTCAAAATTCATACTATAACTTTTTACTAGCTATGGGATTAGTATTTAAAGTACCTTCTCAGATAATTTTTAAATTTTATAAATCGTACTTAAATTATGTATCTTGAGAAGAGAAAAATCTTCCTAAAAAAATAATAAAAAAACTAATATATAGTAAATGAAGAGCAGTTGTATGAACATTTTTGAAAAGTGCGAATCAAACGTCAGAAGCTATTGCCGTAGTTTTCCCGCCATATTCCATCGGGCCAAAGGTTCCATAGTTTATGCTGAATCAGGTGAAGAATACATAGACTTTTTTGCAGGTGCAGGTGCTTTAAATTATGGACATAATCATGACTATATAAAACAAAAGGTTATCTCCTATTTAGATGCCGATGGAATTGCACATGGCTTGGATATGTATACTTCCGCTAAAGAGAAGTTTTTAGCTAAGTTCGATGAAGTAGTACTAAGTTCAAAACAACTAGATTATCGCATTCAGTTCTGCGGACCTACTGGAACAAATGCCGTCGAAGCAGCTTTAAAATTAGCTAGAAAAGTCAAAAAAAGACCAGGTATATTCTCCTTTATGGGAGCTTATCATGGAATGACTTTGGGTAGCTTATCAATTACTGGTAATACCGGAATTCGAGCAGGAGCAATTGGAACATTAAATAATGTAACATTTATGCCTTATCCCTATGGATTCATGGAGAGTTTTGACACTATAAAATACATAGAGTCAGTTTTAAATGACATTAATTCCGGGATTGAAAAACCAGCAGCGATAATCTTTGAAACAGTACAAGCTGAGGGGGGAGTTATTGTTGCTCCAATTGAGTGGATGCAAAGACTAAGGAAATTGTGTGACGAGAATGATATTTTATTAATCTGCGATGATATTCAAGTTGGTTGTGGTAGAACAGGTTCTTTCTTTTCGTTTGAAAGAGCAGGTATTGTTCCTGATATAGTCATACTCTCTAAATCGATCAGCGGATATGGGTTTCCAATGTCGGTATTATTGATTAAGCCAGAATTGGATATTTGGGAACCTGGTGAGCATAATGGCACTTTTAGAGGTAATCAATTAGCATTTGTAGGAGCTACAGCTGCTCTAGAGTATAGAGAAAGTAGCAATCTTGAACAGGATGTTAAAGTCAAAGAGCTTTTCTTGAAAAATTTTCTATCCCAACAAATATCACAAATCAATGAAAATATAGCTATACGGGGAATAGGAATGATTTGGGGCATAGATTTTGCTAATTTTGGTGGTAGTAATTTGGCAAAGAAAATAGGAATGTGTTGTTTTGAAGAAGGGTTAATAGTTGAAAGGGCAGGAAGAAATGATACTGTTATTAAATTATTGCCCCCTCTAACGATTGATATGCCTACTTTAAAAGAAGGTTGTTCAATCATAGAAACAGCTTTTAATGAATGTTTGTCAAATTAAATATTCATTAAGATTCACTGGTGTCTCGGCATTTGGAATTTACTTCAAGCTACAAAGGAGTTTGAAAATGCATTTTCAATATTTAGAACATTTAGATCGAAAAAAAGAAACCAACGAGCTAAAAATGATGACTACAACATTAGATACTCAAGAGCTATTTTCTCAAAAAATATACTGGTTAAATCAGCTTTCTGGAGAATTACCAGAAACCAATCTCATACAGGATTATGCTAGACCTTCTCAGTATACTGGAAAAAATAGAAGTCATTATTTTGAGCTACCCGATTATTTATCTCAGGGAATTACTAAGTTAGCTAAAGGGTCTGATTTTTTGTTGTACTTAGTGCTTTTATCAGCATTCCAGATACTGCTGCAACGATATCTTAGAACTCATGACCTTATCGTTGGAATACCAGTTTACAAGAAAATAAATGGTGTAAATCTAGATTATTTGAATGATGGCAACTGATTCCCTTGCGAACTCAGTTACACAATGAGATGACATTTAGAAATGTTCTCATGCAAGTCAAAAATAATTTAATTGAGGCG
>JAAUSC010000135.1 GCA_012031965.1 Scytonema sp. RU_4_4 | reverse complement strand
AAGCACTAGGTAACGCAAACTTATTTTTACTCAATCCTGCGGGGATTGTTTTTGGACCAAATGCCCAATTGAATATTGGTGGTTCATTTTTGGGGAGTACGGCGAATAGTTTTATATTTGACAATGGGTTTGAGTTTAGTGCAACTGACCTGCTTTCCCCGCCATTGTTGACTATAAATATTCCGATTGGGTTGAGATTCCGGGATAATCCAGGAAGTATTACCACTCAATCCACGACGACTCAATATCCTACTCTTGAGGTACCGTCAGGAAAGACCTTAGCACTGGTAGGCGGTAACGTCAGCTTAGATGGTCCTTTTCTGCTTGCACCAGGAGGACGGATTGAGTTAGGAGGATTATCTGTTGCTGGGACGGTGGGACTCAATAGTGATGTCAGCTTGAGTTTTCCTGTGGGAGTGCAACGAGCCGATGTATCGCTCACTAATGAAGCCGAAGTAAATGTTAGCTCAGGCGGAGGCGGTAGTATTGCAGTCAATGTCCGCAATTTAGATATTTCGGGAGGAAGTATCCTTCGGGCTGGAATCGGGCAAGGCTTGGGGTCAGTTGGTAGTCAGGCGGGAGATATTACGCTCAATGCTACAGGAGAGATAAAAGTTGTAGGGGAGAGCTATATATTCAATAATGTGCGATCGCAAGCAACGGGCAATGGTGGCAATATTGATATCACAACTGGCTCCTTCTCTTTAAGCGATGGTGCGCAACTAACCGCCAGCACCTATGGACAAGGAAATGCAGGTAGTGTGTCGGTGCAAGCAGATTCTATTTCTCTTAACTACGGGGATATCTTCAGCAATGTGGAAAGGGGAGGTGAGGGCAAAGGAGGTAACATCAACATTAACGCTGCTTCACTTTCGCTCAAAGATGGTGCTCAACTGCAAACCTTGGTTCGTGGAGCATCTGACACCCAGTCAGCAGGAAAGGGAGATGCAGGCAATGTCACAGTTAATGTTACAGGACCAGTGACGATTGCTGGGGTTAAGAACGAATTTCCAAGTAAAATTAGCAGCGAAGTGGAAACAGGGGCGACGGGTAATGGGGGGAATATTAGTATTTCCTCTGGCTCCTTCTCTTTAAGCGATGACGCACGACTGAGAGCCAGCACTAGTGGAGAAGGGAATGCAGGCAGTGTGTCGGTGCAAGCCTCCGATTCGGTTGAGCTTGCCAATGGGGACATTTTCAGCACTGTGCAAGCAGGAGCAGTGGGCAATGGAGGCAATATCAACATCAACGCTGCTTCAGTGTCCCTCAAAGAAAGTGCTCAACTGACTGCCAGTACATTTGGACAAGGAAATGCAGGCAGCGTGTCAATACAAGCCTCTGATTCGGTTGAGCTTGTCGATGCAAATATTTTCAGCACTGTAGGAGCAGGAGCGGTGGGTAATGGGGGAAACATCAACATCAACGCTGCTTCAGTGTCCCTCAAAGAAGGTGCTCAACTGATAACTGGAGTTTATGGAGCATCTTCCACCCAGCAAGCCGGAAGGGGGGATGCAGGGAATGTCACTATTGATGTCAAAGAATCTGTGACGATTACTGGAGTGGGCAGTGCGATTTTCAGCGATGTGGAAACGGGGGTGGTAGGCAATGGGGGGAATATTACGATTTCCTCTGGCTCCTTCTCTTTAACTGATGGCGGCAGACTAGTTGCCAGCACCTCTGGACAAGGGGATGCAGGTAATGTGTCGGTGCGAGCATCTGGTTCTGTTGAGCTTGCAAACACTGCTGGCATCCTCAGCACAGTGGAAGCAGGAGGTGTGGGCAATGGTGGCAATATCGACATTAATGCTGCTTCACTTTCCCTCAAGGATGGTGCTCAACTGATAACTGGAGTTTATAAAGCATCTTCCACTCAGCAAGCCGGAAGGGGGGATGCAGGCAATGTCACTGTTGATGTCACAGGTAAAGTGACGATTGCTGGGGTCAAGGACACATATCGCAGCGCGATTTTCAGCGATGTGGAAACGGGGGTGATAGGCAATGGGGGGAATATTACGATTTCCTCTGGCTCCTTCTCTTTAAGCGATGGTGGCAGACTAGTTGCCAGCACCTCTGGACAAGGGGATGCAGGTAATGTGTCGGTGCGAGCCGATGATTCTGTTGAGCTTGTTAATGGGTCCATCTTCAGCACTGTGGGATCAACAGGAGTGGGCAGAGGTGGCAATATCGACATTAAAGCTACTTCTGTTTCCTTTAAAGATGGCGCACGACTTAGAACAAGCACCTTTGGACAAGGGAATGCAGGCAATGTGTCGGTGCAAGCTGACGATTCGGTTTCACTTGTCAACGGGTATATCTCCAGCACTGCAGGATCTATCGATAGCACTCCGGAACAGAACAGCCTTGTCAAGGGCAACGGCGGAAACATCAGCATTACAACTGGAGAACTCTCGTTGACCAATGCAGCTCAACTGGCCACCATCACATATGGGGAAGGGGATGCAGGTGATGTCATCATTGATGCCAAGCAACGTGTTGTCCTCAAGGGCACTAACAGCCTCAATAATAACCTCACTGCTGTCCTCGCCACGGTGGGAGATGTCGATTACCCATACCCAGAACAGAACCGCATTGTCAAGGGCAATGGTGGAAGCATCAGCATTACAACTGGAGAATTCTTGTTAACCGATGGAGCTCAACTGGATGCCAGCACCAATGGACAAGGGAATGCAGGCAGAGTCTCAGTGCGAGCCAATTCTGTTTCTCTTGCAGGCAATAACACTGGCATCTTCAGCGCTGTGGAACGAACAGGTGTGGGTAATGCTGGTGGAATTGACATCAACGCTTCAACAGTATCCCTCAAAGATGGTTCTCAAATCACTACTAGCAGTTCTGGCGATGGTGCTGCTGGCGACATAGAAGTTATCGCTCGTTCTATCCGTCTGTATAATGGCTCAACCATCAGCGCTGACACTGTAGGGGGACAGGGAAATATCAACCTGAATGCTCGTGATTTTGTGTTGTTGCGTCGTGGTAGTAAAATAACCACCAATGCCACTGGTACAGCGACTGGCGGCAATATCACCATTAATACTAATAATCTCGTCGCCTTTCCAGAAGAAAATAGTGACATCACTGCCAAATCAGATGAGAGTTTTGGCGGTCGGATAAGCATCAATACCAAAGGTGGTATTTTTGGTATTGAATATCGAGAGCAAGAAACAGAATTTAGTGATATCACTGCCAGTTCTGCCCTTGGTCCGCAGTTCAGTGGTACGGTGCAACTCAATACACCTGATATCAACCCCAGCCAAGGGTTATTTGAATTCCCAGAAACTGTCATAGACCCCGCGCAGCAGATTGCTCAAAATCCTTGTCTACGTGGCGGTGGCGAATTTACAATCGTTGGACGTGGTGGATTTCCATCTAATCCGAATCAAATCTTGAGCAGTGACAATGTGCGTGTTGATTTGGTCAAGCCTGTCGCTAGTACAACGAGGAATTCAACAAGTACAACTAAGAGTCAGCCATCTACCAGTGCGACTGACAAACCTATAGTCCCTGCACGAGGATGGATATTCAATGAAAAAGGTGAGGTGACGCTGGTCTCTTATGACCCTACCGAGACTGGTGTACAACGCTCCTCACCAACACCTGCTAGTTGTGCTGCGCCGAGATAGGAATGATATCATGTCCGCTTAAATACTTGTCCGCAGCGTTCGCGCAGCGTGCCCTCTGGGCATACGTAGCGATAGCGGAGTGTAGACGCCCGGAGGGCGGCTTCCCGCTTTCTTAGCAATCTCCAACCCCTGCGATTGCTGAGTCCCAAGGGGACACGCTGCGCGTTGGCGGAGCCTGCGCTTTGCGCTTACGCTACACTTCGTTGCGTATGCCCAGAGGGCACGCTACGCTAACGCAATGACATATCACAAGTAATTTGCCGGACATGATATGACCAGGCAGGGCTAGAAATTGTAGCATCATAACTAGTCAATTTTGAGTAGTATTAACGAGAAGCGCTATAGATAAATTAAGTAGGTGTGCAGAAAAATTTATCAGTATGTCATTGCGAGTGGAACGCAGTGGAACGAAGCAATCGCAATGGTTGTGACCACTTTATATTTTGTTACATAGTTAGGTTTATTTGTGCCTACCTACTTAGATAAATTATCCATCTGTCGTGTACGCCGTTCCCACCAGCAACTAAATTGCTAGAGTGAATAATACCAGGGATAATCTTAATTCTCCCAAATCCACAGCCTGGAACTTAACATCTAGGTTCGGGAAATCTACCACATTCTGGCTAGTGTAGCATTTGCGGTGATCACAGGACTATTACAAAAACTGCGTGCCTCATGGGCAAAAGATGGAGTTCGTTTGATTTTTCCAGCTTCTCCATCTCCTTTGCAGGCGTCGAATCGATATCGCGATACGCTTGTTGAACGCAAACCGGAGGAGCTTGATTTAACTGAGGCTCCTCAAGAAGACTCGTCTGGTGGAAACAATGCTCCCAATAGTTGGTTACGAATTTTGCTTGTAACTAGTTTGGGTGTGACTGCTCTAGTACTGGGAGTTCGGGAACTGAAATGGTTGCAGCCTTGGGAGTTAAGAGCATATGACCAAATGCTATGGTTACGCCCGACTGAAGCACCTGATCCACGTCTTTTGCTGGTGAGCGTCACTGAAGATGATCTTCAACGACACAGATGGCCTCTGTCAGATAAGAAAGTTAACAATTTGTTAAAAAAATTACAGTCTTATCAGCCGCGTGTTATCGGTCTAAATATATACAGACCAGAACAAGAAAATCTGGGAATTAGCTTAAAACATCGAGATAACATAGTCAGTACGTGTAATTTCAGCAGCATGGGTTTGCCGGAAGTTGCACCACCAACAAATATTCCTATAAATAATGTCGGATTTACCGACTTGATACCTGATGCAGATGGCGTTGTCCGCCGCAGCTTGCTGTTTGCTAATTCCGAGCAAGACAAGAGATGTACAACGGATATCTCGTTTGGTGCCTTACTAGCGATGAGCTTTTTAAAAAAAGAAGGTATTGAACCTGATTTCAGTGATGAAAATTATTTTAAGCTGGTTGAGACTCATTCACAAAAAGTCAAAGCCAGTTTTAAAGTGCTTGACAGCAGTGCGGGTGGTTATCAAAAGATAGATGATAGTGGTTACCAAGTCATGCTGAATTACCACCATCCTGATAGCCTGACTAAGGAAGTCACTTTAACACAAGCGCTTAATGGTCATATAAATCCTGATTGGATAAAAGACCGTCTGGTTATTATTGGTACTAAGTCTCCCAGTGTTCATCCTGGCTTCTACACACCCTACAGTACTTTGCCAAACCAACCTGCAAGAATGCCAGTTGTCTTTATTCATGCACAGGTAGCTAGTCAAATAATCAGTACCGCACTGGATGGGCGATCCGTCTTTTGGTCTTTTCCTGAATGGGCTGAAAGTGTATGGATATGGATTTGGTCACTGCTAGGCGCTGCTTTAGCTTGGCGAGTGCGACATCCTTTATTGTTGGTTGGCGTAGGAGGTATAACCCTCAGTGGCTTGGCGCTGATTGGCATTGGTTTGTTTCTGCAAGCAGGATGGGTACCGATAGTACCATCTGCCATAGCACTGATACTAAGTGGAGTTAGTGTTATGACTTACACCATATATCAGACTCAGCAGGAAACAAAGATCATTGTTTTGCAAGTAGAAAAACAACAAGAGGCAATAGAACAGTTACATACACTCTTAAAAGAAAGTACAGCAATTAAAGATAAACATCTTCACATTTCATCAACATCATCAATAATTGATATTCCACAAAAAACAACGGGTGATTCTGTCTTAAGCGGACGCTATAAAATTACGAAAGTTCTTGGTTCAGGTGGATTTGGTTGCACTTATTTAGCAGAAGATACTCAGCGTCCAGGTAATCCTATCTGTGTTGTTAAACAATTGATGCCTGCCCGCCGAGATACAAAATTTTTGCAAGTGGCAAGAAGATTATTTGATGCTGAAGCTGAAATTTTAGAAGCTTTGGGAAAACATCATCAAATTCCACAACTCCTGGCATATTTTGAAGACAATCATGAGTTTTATTTAGTCCAAGAGTATATTCAGGGACATTCTTTTAGTGAGGAATTACCACCTGTGCGAGGTATACAAAGTGAACCTTTTGTTATCGATATGCTCAAAGGAATTTTACAAGTTCTGGCATTTGTTCACGAGCATCGTGTGATTCATCGAGATATTAAACCGAGTAATATTATTAGGCGTGTTAAGGATAATCAGTTAGTGCTGATTGATTTTGGTGCAGTGAAAATGATGCAACCGCCAAGTCGTGAGCAAACTGAATTAGCGACAGTTGCTATTGGAACACGGGGTTACGCACCACCAGAACAATTTGCTGGTCATCCCCGCTTGTGCAGTGATATTTATGCTTTGGGGATGATTGGCATTCAGGCGGTTACTGGGTTATCACCTCACGAACTCCAGCCAAACCCTGATACTGGTACTGTTATGTGGCGTCAAAGGACGCAAGTGAGCAAGGAATTGGCCCAGATTTTAGATAAAATGGTGTGTTATCACTTTAGCGATCGCTATCAATCAGTCTCTGCTGTTCTACAGGATTTACAGCGCTTCTCATTTGCATAGTTATCATTCATCACAAAATATCAAGGAATATATTATCAGGAAAGAAAATAAAAAAATTCTTGTTAAAATATCCTAATTTCAGTTGCGGGAAGTCACGGATAACTGAAATTTGAACACTATTTCAAAAAGCACTTTAGTTATACGCATAACTAACTATGAATCAGGGGCAAGAAACTTCTATTGAAGGCATTTACGAAGTATGTATTGGTGTTAAAGAACCAATCTCTGCCATTCAATACTGGGAACTCTTTGGCTATCGCGTTGGTCAAGAAGGTGAATTATCACAAGCCGCTGCTTATCAATTATATGGGGTCAATTCGTCCTTACGTTCAATTCGCCTTTATCACCAAGATATAGATCATGGTTTGCTTCGTCTCATGATTTGGCAAAATCCCACCAATGAGGGATTAGGGATGGGGTCGATGAAAGTGAAGGGAAATCGTTGGGCAACGACTTTAACAGATGATGTGTTAAACATTTTAAATCATGTGGAGGAGGCAAAAGCAGCCGGTTGGGAAATTAGGAATACATACCCTCACTGGGAAGTGATTTACAACAAGGAGAATAAAAGCCGTCCTTTTATTGAACCAGTGATCGGAGTGCGAGAAATGCTTTTATTGCAACCTTTAACGCGACAAGTTTTCTTTCAGAGATTTGGTTATACACTGCCAACTTACGGAAATATTAATAAAAATTCTGCCCTCAAGACAAGCCAGTTTACTCATATGGGGATGGTTATTCAGGATGATAGCAAAGAAACTCTAAAGTTTTATGACGAAGTTTTAGGTTTGCTACGCGTGCGTGACGATGTAGAGACAAGCTACGAATCTTCTTTAGCAGGTCGAGATATTTTTGACCTCCAAAGTGGGGAAAAGTTTTATGTTACCGCCTTTGATGATCCCCGGTCTTCTTCAACAAATATATTTGCAGCGCGTTCCGGGAGACTTTATATCGTTCGCTTTCCTGGTTCTATAAAATTAGATTCCCGGTTTGAAGCTGCACAGCCTGGTTGCTTGGGAGTTTGTCTTTATACCTACCAGGTCCGAGGACTAGATATGTACTGCGATCGCATCAAAGCAAGTCCCGTGCAGAGGTATACAAACATCATTCCTAACGAGTTTGGAGAGATGAGTTTCTCTTTTGTTGCACCAGATGGGTACTTTTGGACGTTGTTAAGTAGGTCAACATTGAAAAACATAAAATAGAGTCTTTGCGATTGCTGAGTCCCAAGGGGACACGCTGCGCGTTCGCTCTTAGCGTGCGCTTTGCGCTTACGCTCCACTGTGTTTCACTCGCAATGACATTTTACGTTAACTTTTAACTTAATTCGGTTCAGGGGATGAGGAGGATGGGGAAGTGGGGGAAGATGGGGAAGTGGAGGAGGATGGGGAAGTAGGGGAAGCAACTCCTAATTTTGAATTTTGAATTCCCCCGGAGGGGGTCTTCCCTACTCCCTTATCTCTCTTGCTCTTCTCCCTCAGGTAGTGGAAAGGTTTCACCAGCTAAGTAGGCATCAAAGTGCTGTTGGAAATAAAGCCAAGAAGTCATATCTTCTACATCAAGAAAGGATGTGGGCGCATTCTTGTACAAAGGAACGCGGGTATTGATTTCATCTTGCAATAATTGTGGCAACTCACTGAAGCGATTCACTTTGCTTCCATAAGCACTGTAGATGAGATGACCAAGGCGTGTACCCATCTTCATCCAAGGAAGCCACTGACCAATTCTATCCCAACTGAGCTTGAGTTCAGTTACCGAGAGAAGTTCAGAGTTTAATAAATCTGCAGTTGGCACGGTTAATTTAAACAACTCTGCTGCTTGATAAGTAGTGTGTGGGCTATACTCAGCAAACTTGGGATTTTCCCCCAGAGGATTAGGATAAGTAGGAAATATATCAAACACAAAGGTTGTCTTGTCTCCTTCCACAGGTGCTGGAAACTTGCCTTTAAAATGACCCTGCACGGGACTATTTGCAACGTGTATCACTGGAACTGTTTCGTCTGTCCAAGGATTATCCCATTTATGCAAAATCTCGCCTGTTTCTGGGTCAAGGTAATAAGTCAGTTCTCTTGAGGTAAAATCCCAGGAGCCTTCTCCTGTAGGAATACACCTACTCACACTGAAACCCACTATTTTAAACAGGAGTTTTTTCTTTTCACCTGGCACAAAAGCATAAATCTTGCCCTGCCAAACGAGAAATGTTGACTCATTAGGATCAAGGGATGAACGAGTTTTTACCCAATGCTGGGCATCAAATTCTTGGATTTCAGCAACCATTAACAGCATCCTTACGTTTCATTTTCTATCTCATATCTTGCACCATTTTCAACAAGACCTAAAAAACCGGGTTTCTCAGCGGAAAGTTAAGCTTTTTAAGTGGTGTTATTCTCAAGAAACCCGGTTTTTGACCCTGGTGCAAGATGTCAGCTATTGAATCCTAAGTGATTCTAAATACTGACTGTCAAGGCGGTGAAACAGAAATACCCATAATGGTAGAGAACTGTTAATAGCAATCAACGGATATGAATGACACCATTTAAGGTAAAAGTGAGTAAGGATGAGTAGAGGTGACTAGTGCAAGAAGGCAGCTATGCAGAAGGCTATAATCGGGAGCATCCCAAATGTGTAAGTTATATCAAACCCAGATTATAAATTGTCCGCAGCGTTAGCGTAGCGTGCCCGGAGGGCATACGCAACGAAGTGGAGCGTAGACCCCGGAGGGGGCTTCCCGCTTTCTTAGCAATCGCAAGATATGAGATTGCTACCCTACGGGAAGCCGCTACGCGTCTACACTACGCTGTCGCTTCGTTCGCTGCGGACAAACACGTTTTTGCAAAATTGGGATGCTTCCCTATAATCTCTATATGATTCAGCGTTTTGTCGATTTTTAACTGTCTAGTTATTTCTGCCAGCCTGCACTAGAAATTTTCTTACAGTTCCTAGCCTTCTGTAAAATTCACGCGTTCCAAAAATTAATTTTGAATTGAATTTTGAATTGAATTTTGAATTTATAGTTATGTACCTCCAGCAAAGAAATTGCACTAACGCCTGGCGTGCCCATAGGGCATATTTTGAATACTCCCGTAGGTCGTAACAGGAGCATGATGAAGAACCTCCACATTTTGCATAGTAACTAATCCATCTCTGACCATTTCCCTTATCTGGGGTAAAAGCTCCTCAAGTGCTTCTTCGCGGTCAATCATTGTCACTACTATTGGTACGTCGGAGGATAACTCCCATAATTGAGACATTTGACAAGTCGTTTGTTTACCAAATCCTGCGATCGCCTGTGTTACTGTTGCACCTGCGATTCCCCGTTTGCGAGCAAGTCCAATTAAAGCTGCATACAACGGTTGATGATACCAACGATCCGATTTGCCAATGTAGATTGTTAATTGTTTCCAGACTGCCATAACAATAACGAGTTGTAACCTCAACAATCTGGTTATAGCTACACCTAACCAGATACTTATAGCGTTTCCCGCCTAGATGAGGTACAAGAAGAAAGAATTAACCGCAGCCTGCAGCAGATGGACGCAGATAAATCTGTACCTTAGCCAAATGAGAACCGCTATATAGCTTTCAGTATTGCATTGCCTGTCTCCCAGAAACTATCTGTTAACAATTCGCCATAACCTCTGATTTTCAACCAGCAGGAGATTGTAACCAATTGAGCAACACATTCACCGATTCCCTGGGTTTATAGTAAAACTTTGACCAAGTAGTCAATGAGGTACTTGAAGTACGCCTTTAACTCCTTAGCTGCTTCAATTGAGACTTGTGCTGAATCTTCCCAATACCTAATGTATTTATCTTGAATCAATTTGAAAGCCTTCATATATGCCTCAACTGGCGGTTGATGGTGAGTGATAATTCCTTGATAAAGTAAACGAGGTTCAATCTTATTTTCCAAACAGCTTCCAAGCAGTTTCAAATATCTACCAAGGTTATGACGAAAGACTTCCGTTTGGGAATGTTGCGAACTTAATAACTCATCCGCCACTTGTTGTGCTATCTCTTCTCGATGAGCAAGTAGCCAAAATCCTGCTTCTAATTTGGCTGCTGATTGTGCTTCAGGGCGTGCGAGCGAGGCTGTGAACGGGTGGATCTGCGCTAAAGATTCTTGGATTTTGTGCTGTTTGACTTGAATATGTGCTTGGCTGACATTTCCTCGTGAAAGCTTATTCTTCTCTCGTTCGCGTATTAAATCTTTCACAATCGGTTTCATGTTTTGAATCATGAGATCAGTCTGCTCCTTTAGCACATCCAGCACTGGCTGACGCAAATCATGCTCTAATAACTTGTCTAACTGATCTTTTGTACTATCTTGCAGAAAGTTGAACTGGTGTTGCAACTGTTGAATGAGCGACTCCAAACGTTGTTCTGTGTTGCATAGATCCTCGTATAAATGTCGTTCTAGATAATCGACTCGTTTTTGCAGAGATTTGACAGATGTTCTATCTAACCAAGGGCTGATGATAAATATTGCTAAATCTTGCAATATTTTAATAGACTTTTGCATCACTCCTACTTTGTTTACGTTTTGCGCCATGAGATTTGTCCTGATAAGGTGATGTGCTAGTATGTTCGATTCCCAAGGTGGTTGACCCCGTATTTAGGTTCTTGTCTAGAACAGTTAAATCATTGAACGATGTAACCAAGATACGAGCTAAGTTGTGATCAACATCACGTAACAATAATTAGCTAATTTTTCAGTATAAACTACTAATATCAATTAAGAGTGATAACTAATGACAAATTATTGCGTCTTGTGTCCTCTATCAATCGGTAGTTCGTTCACCTAGGTAATTAGTTGCTTGATAACTGATGACTGATAACTGATAACTGATAACTGATAACTGATTTAAATACTTAAGTGAGAAAACCGTACTAAACTAGAGCGCAATTTCTACCTGATGGATCTATGTTTAGGTCGATACGATCTAAATGTGCCTTAAGTAATGTTGTTGCTAGCAGTAAATATTATCTTCAGCATTACAGGGAGACAAAAAAGTATGAGAAATCAATTCAAAACTGCTGCATTACTAGGTTTATTAAGTGCGATTTTGATTGCGATTAGCTACTGGGTGATTGGCGGTACCAATGGTGTTATTGTGGGAATTGTCATAGCTGCAGTGACAAACTTATTTTCTTGGTATCAATCTGATAAGATTGCACTGGCTGCGTACCGTGCCCAGCCAGTATCACCTCAGAAAGCACCGGGACTGTATCAGATAGTGCAGAGGTTGTGCGATCGCGCTAACCTACCCATGCCAAGAATTTTCATTGTCCCAAGCCCAGCTGCTAACGCCTTCGCCACAGGACGCGATCCAGAACACGCTGCTGTTGCAGTGACTGAAGGTCTTTTAAATTTACTACCAGAGGACGAACTCGAAAGCGTCATTGCCCACGAACTCACCCACGTTGCTAACCGTGACACACTCACACAAGCGGTTGCTGCTACTATTGCAGGTGCAATATCATTCTTAGCCCAAATCGTTAGCTACAGTGTTTGGTATACTCCATATTCACGGGATGACCGCAATGGTCCAAATCCTCTGGGGATGTTGTTGACAATATTTCTTGCTCCAATTTCTGCGACAGTGATTCAACTAGCAATCTCACGCACACGAGAATTTTCAGCAGATGCAGGAGCTGCCAGATTAACAGGTAATCCTCGCGCTCTAGCCCGTGCGCTACAACGTTTAGAAGCAACATCAAGGCAATTACCCCTACAAGCAAATCCAGCTTTTGAGCCACTATTAATTACTAATGCATTCTCCGGACAGTTCCTCAGCAACTTGTTCTCTAGCCATCCGTCTACTGAAGCACGAATTGAGGCATTGCTAAAGTTAGAACAAGAACAATTATCCAGGACGTCTGAATTTTCGTTTGGGCGATAAACAGTCGTCATCACTCATCTGTTCAGAAAACAGAACCAAGGACAAACAGGTTTAGATTTCACAAAGGAGCCTAACTATGACCTACAATGCAAACAATGAAGAAAACTTGGTCGTTGTACAAGTCAGCCCTCAGACGGATGAAATGGTAGAAACTGAGATGGCAGGCGAAACTGATGAAGTCAAGAGTGAAACCAAAGCACTGATTGAGGCAATCAAGAGACGCGCTCAAGCTGAGGCAGAATCAGCAGGGACTCTCACACGTGAGACATATGTGAATGCAGTCCGTCAAGCACGGGAAGCTCTTGAAGGTAACAAACTCATTGAGCGCGATCGCATTGAAAACGCATTTACACTCCTGCAACAGGAAGCCGAAAAAAACTGGCACTTGCTGCTTAAAGAAGTCGCCGAACTAGGCGATCGCTTCCAAGACGCTGCGAAAGCTGCATGGGACGCTTTCAATGCTCCTCGCCCTCAACGTTAATTTTGCTTGATTTTACCTCAAGACCAACAACGGATTCTTTAGCATATGAAACGGGTGGGTTATCTGTTGAACAGACAACCCATCCGTTTATCTGTTGTCAGTCTTTGCATGAGATTTCTAAAATCAAAATGACTAATGATGCTAGATAATGAAAAAGCTTTAACATTAACTTGAATTCTCTAGCTTGGTCATTAAGAACTAACACTTATGCGAACTTACTATTGCGGCGAACTCCGAAAAGAACACATTGGAGAAACTGTCACTTTGTACGGATGGGTAGACCGTCGCCGCGATCATGGAGGTGTGATATTTATAGATTTACGCGATCGCACTGGCATTGTCCAAGTCGTCAGCGATCCACAGCGTACCCCAGATTCCTATGAACTGGCAAATACCCTACGAAATGAATACGTTGTTGAAATCACTGGTAGAGTGACGCAACGTCCTGAAGAATCCCTGAACCCTCGCATACCTACAGGCGAAATTGAAATCTACGCCGATACAATTAAACTCCTCAACTCAGTCCGTAAACAGTTACCATTCCAAGTTTCCACCGCAGACACCGATTCCGTGCGGGAAGAGTTGCGACTGAAGTATCGCTATTTAGATTTGCGGCGCGATCGCATGGCACATAACATACAACTGCGCCATCAAGTCGTCAAAGCTATGCGCCGTTACCTAGAAGAGGTAGAAGGTTTCATAGAAGTCGAAACCCCTATCCTTACCCGTTCCACTCCCGAAGGTGCGCGAGATTATCTCGTACCCAGTCGCGTCAATCCTAGTGAATGGTTTGCCTTACCGCAATCACCGCAGCTCTTCAAACAATTGCTGATGGTATCAGGTTTTGACAGATACTATCAAATTGCCCGCTGTTTTCGTGATGAAGACTTACGCGCTGATAGACAACCAGAATTTACCCAGTTGGACATGGAAATGAGCTTCATGTCCCAAGAAGAGATTATCGAACTGAACGAGAAGTTAGTTTGTCATATTTTCAAGACGGTTAAAGGCATTGAATTACAACGTCCTTTCCCGCGCCTAGTTTATGCAGAGGCAATGGAACGCTATGGTAGTGATAAACCAGATACACGTTATGGTTTAGAACTCGTCGATATCTCAGATGTTGTCAAAGACTGTGGCTTCAAAGTCTTTCGGGAAGCTGTAACTAACGGAGGAATTGTCAAAATTCTTCCTATTCCCAATGGGAACGATTCAATTTCTAACGTCCGTATCAAACCAGGTGGTGACTTATTTAAGGAAGCCAGCGACGCCGGTGCTAAAGGTTTAGCTTACATCCGAGTTAGAAATGATGGGGAAATCGACACGATTGGTGCAATTAAAGACAACCTCACTGCAGAGCAAAAACAGGAGATTTTACGCCGTACAGATGCAAAACCTGGTCATTTGCTCTTATTCGGGGCTGGTGACACAGCTACTGTCAACAAAACATTAGATAGGTTACGACAACTTATCGCTAGAGAATTTGGGTTAATAGATCCAGAAAAAATTAACTTGCTTTGGATTACAGACTTTCCCATGTTTGAATGGAACGCAGAGGAAAAACGCCTAGAAGCACTGCACCACGCATTTACTGCGCCTCATCCCGATGACATGAGCGACTTAAAAACCGCAAGAGCGCAAGCTTACGACTTGGTATTCAACGGTTTTGAAGTAGGCGGCGGTAGTCTGCGGATTTATCAACGGGAAATTCAGGAGCAAGTATTTGAAGCAATTGGACTTTCCCCGGAAGAAGCACACAATAAGTTTGGCTTTCTGTTAGAGGCGTTTGAATATGGTACTCCACCTCATGGTGGTCTTGCCTATGGTTTAGACCGTTTGGTGATGTTACTAGCCAAAGAAGAATCAATTCGTGATGTCATTGCTTTTCCAAAGACGCAGCAAGCACGTTGCTTGTTAACAGATGCACCTTCAGTGGTAGACACGAAGCAGTTAAAAGAGTTGCATGTTACCTCGACTTATAAGCCTAAATCTTAGTGCGACGAAAGCTGGCAAGCATGAACCATATTTTTTGATGCTTCTGTGTTGAAGAAAACACAACTACGTTATAATCCTCGCCCTGTACTTCATGTTGAGGGCGGGGAATATATTTCAGGCACTCTTTTTAGATGACTAACGCTTGAGTTGGTTCTTTAAAGAGATTTTTTTAAAGTAAATGTAAAGAAGAACAGTTAATTTTTAAAGTTAATATCAAGAAAAGAACTAACAGCAAGCAAACAATTGAAATGGCAAATCCTCAATGTATTTTTTCTATTTAAAATGTAAAATACAGCACACAAAATTGACTTGTTAACTCATGTTAACTCTAATTATATTAACGACTCAAGTCCAAAAAAACAAGTAGAATTAGAGAGATGTGTGTGGTAACATTTTTACGTAGTTTTTTCCAAAAGCTGAAAAAATACTTAACAACAGTCAGGAAAATTTAGCCTTTCTTCTATGACTGGCGAATACTTAACAGTCACAATTATCAATTGGTTGAGGGTTCCGTCACTTTTTCAAAAAGTAGACTTCACTGACCTAGTTGCAAAGCAATATGTTGTACGATACAATCACTTACAACAATTACTACTACAATGCAAAACAATTCTAGTAACCTGTTTGTCAAACTTTTATGGATAGAGTAAGGCTTTCGATACTCAAGGAGTGTTGTTGAACTTTTAATTATTGGTAAATTTTTAAATAAGCATTTGTTGACAACTACGATGACACCAAAAATTTGTGATACTCTAAAACATGTTGATGAGACGTCAAGGGATCCATTTTTCGACTCTATCCCGCTTGTGCAGTTTTTTGGAGTGAGCTTATGTAGAGTATCAGGTTTTAAATGGTTGCAGTTTCATGAATAATCTGGTATTCAGATCACTAGACATATAGCTGCAAGAGTATAGAAATATCTGATTGTTGATGTGCGGAGTTGGGCTTTGACGGTCTTTTTGATCTCAGTCCCTCCAACCTAACCTTCTAGAGAAGGTCGAATTAGGGAAATACTATAACCAAAAATTAAAAACGTTCTTTCATAGTGGACTGTTCAATATTCAACTCTTGCAATTATTACGAGTTGTGAAATCATAGTGACATCACATGTTGTTTACAATCTGCTTAACAGGTTGATTTATTGGCAATTGAGTGTTTTGTTCAATTTCATTAAGTACATCACAAATAAGCAGCTATGAGATAAATTCTCTATAGGCTCTATAGGTCTTGACGAGAAAACTCTTACATGACAAGGGTTGAGTAAGAATTTATAAACTGTTTATAGCTAACCATAATCACACCGCTTTTAAATAAAGAGGTGAGTGTTGTGTTAGGCAGTCTTTTGAACTACAGTCTTTCCAAATAAAGCTTCTTTTAAGATAGGACTCCTATTTTGATTTTTGAAAAAGTTCAGTATAGCCCCAACAGCATTTTTTCTGTTCCCTATTCCCTATTCCCTGTTAAGCGTTAAGCGTTCCCTGCCCCGACAAGTTAGTTCAGAAATCAAACCGGATTCTTAATATGTGGTCTATTTACCGATGCCAGAGGTCAAATTGCACAGAAGATGTAACCGAAATCGGAACCGTTCAAAAAGACGGGCTATCTATTGTCCGACTCATGGATGCTATATCGACAGCGTAAGTCAAAAGTATCCTTTGTTTGCAGATCGTGCTGGACAACTCCAGCAACGGGGGTTCAGCCGACAGAAAGCTTTAATTTTGATGGCAGCCAAGACTACAGTTTCTTTAGAAGGTGAATGGTTGGAAGCATTTTGGTGTGACCAGTGCCAACAAAGCAAATGGTATCACGTTAAAAAGCGTGCTAGCGGAACTCCCAAGAAGGAGAGTTGCATCTATGAAGTATTGGTAGTATCCTCAGAACTTTGGCAACAAGCGACGGGAGTGATTTACCCAGAGGGAAATCCTTCCGTAGGCGAGTTTACTCGCAGACATGCACGGATGGTTAGTTATAACGGCAGCAAAGATTTCCAGTTTGGAGATTGAGCACTAAAGGCAGTAACAATAATAAAAGCTATAGGAAAATTAAATGTCTGCTATGGAGCCTTCACCAAACTTTGAAGAAATAGATTTTCAAAAATACTGGCTGATCCTCAACGACGATGGGTCGCTGCAGTAGGGGTTTGTGGAGTTGTTGTTACCCTTGCATCCTTGTTTGCATTCTCATTAAAACCCACGTACAAGGCAGAAGGAAGTCTCTTGATTAAGACGAATCGTACTTCCTCTCTAACAGGTTTAGGGGAAGCTATTGGACGGCTTGATACTCTAACCACGGAAAATAATCCGTCTGACACTCAAGCGAAGATAGTGGCATCCGTTCCAGTTCTTCAAGCAACCGTTAGGGAACTTAATCTTAGAGACGACCAAGGCAAACTTCTCACAATTGAGGAGTTAACCAAGATACTTAAAATAAACAGTGTCAAAGGAACTGAAGTCCTGCAAGTTGCCTATACTGACAACGACCCAGCACTTGCTGCAAAAGTCGTTAATAAAGTCATGCAGGTTTACATCAGGAATAACATAGAAGTGAATCGGGAAGAGGCAGTCTCAGCCCGTAAGTTTATTCAAAAACAACTTCCTACAACTGAGATATCTGTACAACAAGCTGAGTCAGCGCTGCGTAAATTCAAAGAGAACAATAGAATAATAACTTTACAAGAAGAAGCATCTACAGCAGTTGAGACAATTTCCAAATTAGATGAGCAAATTTCTCAAATCCAAGCTCAACTCGAAAAAGTCACTGCTCAATCACAAAAGTTACAGAATCAAGCAAAAATTGATTCGCAGCAAACTGTGACCAATTTCTCATTGAGTCAGGCATCTGGAATTCAGCAAGTGCTATCTCAGTACCAAGAAGCACAAAGTCAGCTTGCGGTGGAACGGACTCGTTTGCAGCCAGAACACCCTATTATTATCAACTTGGAAGAAAAAGTTGCTGCTCTCAACAGCTTGCTACAAGAGCGGATGAAGCAGGTCACTGGTAGCAATCAGCAAATTTCAATAGCAAATTTACAGAATGGGTCTTTGCGACAGAAGCTACTTGAAGATTATGTTGGTACTGAGGCAGAACGTGTTGGTTTAGTCAAACAAATCGCTAAGTTGTCTAGTGAGCGGACTTTCTACAAAGAACGAGCAAACATCTTGCCTAAACTAGAACAGACCCAGCGCCAGCTTGAGCGGAAGCTGAAAGCGGCTCAAACGACTTACGAAACACTCTTAACGAGACTGCAAGAGGTTCTAGTAGCAGAAAATCAAAATATTGGGAATGCTCGTGTGATCTCCCTTGCCTTGGTACCTGATAAGCCAAGTGGTACTCGAAAAATCATAGTTATAGCGGGTGGAGGAGTTTTAGGTGTCTTGCTTGGTGCCATTGCTGCCTTCACTTTAGATATCATTGACCGATCACTTAAGACAGTAAAAGAAGCCAAGGAATTGTTCCAATACACCTTACTGGGCGTCATTCCTTTAACAGGTAGGAATCAGAAGAAGAGTTTTAGAATGCTGGAGGTGGATCAAACAATTCCCAGAGTGATTGGCAGAGACATTCCCCACTTCCCTATTGGTGATGCCTACCAAATGCTGCAAGCCAATTTAAAGTTTTTAAGTTCGGATAGGGAACCAAAAACCATTGTGGTGACGAGTTCCGTATCTAAGAGGGCAGGTCTGAAGTGGCGGCAAATTTAGCGATCGCAATGACTCAAGTGGGGCATCGGGTTCTACTAGTCGATGCCGATATGC